>NZ_JBLROA010000007.1:0-149380 GCF_047921505.1 Micromonospora sp. SL1-18
TCGGCGGGCCGCCCATCGGCGGGCCCGCAACGGGCGGGCCGGCCATCGGCGGTGGCCCCCCGAAGCCCTGCTGGGGCAGGGACGGCGGACCGGCCGGGCCACGGCCGCGCTGGTCACGCTCAGGCATCCGGATCTCGGCGGTCATGTCGGGACGGCCACGCCGGCCGGCCTCGAAACCGTCGAACCGGTCGTCGGGGCCGTAGCCGCTGGGGCCCGGGGGCAGGCTGCGCGACGGCGGGACGCCGGGACCCATCGGGACGCCGGGACCCATCGGGGCGCCGGGACCCATCGGGGCGCCGGGACCCATCGGGCCGGGGCCGGCCGGGCCGCGGGGCACGTCGTACCCGCCGCGCGGGCCGTCGTAGCCCCCGGCGAAGGCCCCGGTCGGCTCGTCATAGCGCCCACCGGCCGGGTCGTCGTAGCGCCCACCGGCCGGCTCGTCATAGCGGCTGCCGGCGGTCGGATCGTCGTAGCGCCCACCGGTCGGATCGTCGTAGCGCCCACCGACCGGCTCGTCATAGCGCCCACCGGCCGGGTCGTCGTAGCGCCCACCGACCGGCTCGTCATAGCGGCTGCCGGCGGCCGGGTCGTCGTAGCGGCTGCCGTAGCGGTCGGCGGGCGGGCCGGGCGGCGCGGGCATCTGCCGGGGCGGCATCGACGGCTGCGGCACGGGCGAGAGGCCGCGGTCGTCGCGCATCGGCGGGCCGAGCCGGTCGGCCATCCGGGGATCGGCACCGCGCCCGCCCGGGGCGCCGCCGCGCTCCTCCAGCTCGGCCAACTGCCGCTCCACCCGGTCGAGGTGCAGGTCGACCTGCCACTCGTCGTAGCCGTTGAACCGGACCCTGAAGACGACGTCGTGGACCTCCTGGGAGGCCACGGGCGCGCCGACCGGCTGACCGGCGAGCGTCGCCTCCACCCGGTCCAGGAAGGCGTCCACCTCGTCGACCTTGTATCCCCGGCGAAGCGCCTTACGCCGGAAACGCTGACCCTGACTCGCCACTATGTCTCCTGGTCTCGTTCGCTACGCCCGGTCACACCGTTGCTTCGCGCGGTGGATCGCTGTCTTTGTCCACGGCGGCGGCGAGCTGCCCACACGCGCCGTCGATCTCGCGCCCCCGGGTGTCCCGCACCGTGGTCGACACCCCGGCGTCGCGCAACCGCCGGACGAACTCCCGCTCGACCGGCTTCGGGCTGGCGTCCCAGCGGCTGCCCGGAGTCGGGTTGAGCGGGATGAGGTTCACGTGGGCCAGCTTGCCGGCCAGCAGCCGCCCAAGCAGATCGGCTCTCCACGGCTGGTCGTTCACGTCCTTGATCATCGCGTACTCGATTGACACGCGACGCCCCGTCGTGGCCGCGTAGTCCCACGCCGCGCCCAGCACCTCGGACACCTTCCAGCGCTGGTTCACCGGCACGAGTTCGTCGCGAAGCTCATCATCAGGGGCGTGCAGCGACAGCGCAAGGGTCACCGAGAGGTCTTCGCTGGCCAGCCGGCGGATGGCCGGTACCAGGCCGACCGTGGAGACGGTGATGTGCCGCTGGGACAGGCCGAGCCCCTCCGGGGCCGGCGCGACCAGCCGGCGGATCGCCGCGACCACCCGCGAATAGTTGGCCAGCGGCTCGCCCATGCCCATGAAGACGACGTGCGACAGCCGCGGCGGGGAGCCGGCCACCGCCCCCGAGGCTGCCACCCCGGCGAGGTAGACGGCCTGGTCGACGATCTCCGCGGTCGACAGGTTACGGGTCAGCCCGGCCTGGCCGGTGGCACAGAACGGGCAGGCCATGCCGCAGCCGGCCTGGCTGGAGATGCACACGGTGACCCGATCCGGGTAGCCCATCAGCACGCTCTCCACCAGCGAACCGTCGTGCAGCCGCCACAGGGCCTTGCGGGTGGCGCCGTCGTCGCAGGCCAGCTCGCGTACCGGGGTGAGCAGGGTGGGCAGCAGCGCCCCGGCCAGCCGCTCCCGGGTGGCCGCCGGCAGGTCGGTCATCCGGGCGGGGTCGCGGACCAGGCGGCCGAAGTAGTGGTTGGAGACCTGCTTGGCGCGGAAGGTCGGCTCTCCCAGCTCGGCGACGAGCGCCTGCCGGCCCGGCAGGTCCAGGTCGGCGAGGTGGCGAGGCGGCAGCGCGGGCCGGCGACCGCGGGCGTCGGGGTCTACGGAGATCAGGGGGAGACTCGTCATGGCGCGTCCAGTCTGACACGCCTGAGGCGGGGCGCACCCGTCCGTAGGGGCCGAATCGAACCCGACCGGCCGGTGGATGCGCGCCCACCCACGTGATCCATCCCTCAGCCCACCCCCGGCACCAGGACCGCCAGCAGCAGGTACGCCGTCGGCACCGCGAACAGGATCGAGTCGAGCCGGTCCATCAGGCCACCGTGCCCGGGGAGCAGGTTGCTCATGTCCTTGACCCCGAGATCCCGCTTGATCATCGACTCGGCAAGGTCGCCGAGGACCGCCGCGCAGGCGATCGCCACCCCGAACAGCGCGCCCCACCAGGGGGCCACGTGGAAGAGCAGCCAGAGCAGCAGGGCGCTGCCCGCGGCGGCGGCGGTCACCGACCCGGCGAAGCCCTCCCAGGACTTCTTCGGGCTGACCGTGGGGGCCATCGGGTGCTTGCCGAAGGCGACGCCGGCCGCGTAGCCGCCGGTGTCGGAGAGCACCACGGCGACCAGGGTGACCAGCACCCGCAGGTGCCCGTCGTCGGGGGCGGCCGCGAGCAGGGCGGCGAAGCCGCCGAGGAAGGGCACGTAGACCGCGATCAGGGTGGCGGCGGTCAGGTCGCGCTGGTAGTTGCCAGGGCCGTCGCCCAACCGCCAGATCATCGTGCCGAGCACCGTGACCAGCAGTCCGAGACTCTGGGCGTCCGGGCCGGCGAACCAGCCCAAGCCGACGGTGATCACGCCACCGGCGATCAACGGCACCAGCGGTGGGTGAGCCCCGCCGCGACGGACCGCCCGGGCCATCTCCCAGGTCCCGATCGCCACCGCGGCGGCGATCACGGCGAGGAACGCCAGCGGGTAGAAGATGAGCGGCACCACGATCGCCGCGCCGAGGGCCAGCCCGACCCCGATCGCGGCCGGCAGGTTGCGGCCCGCCCGGCTCGCCGCCGGCTGGGCGGTCGCCGGCCGATCGACGCTGGCCCGGCGACGGCCCCGCCCACGCCGGCCCGGGGGCCGCTCGGGCGCCGGCTCGGTTCCTACCGTCGGCAACTGGCCGGTCGGTTCGTCCCGCAACGCGGCGAGCTGCGCGGTGGATTCGTCCCGAACCGGGGCGATCTGGGCAGTGGGGTACTCGTCGTCCGGCAGGTCAGGGCGGCCACCCCGAACCGGCTGGTCGTAGCCTCGGTCCCGCGGGTCGCGGCCCCCGTCCCGGTAGCGGGGATCGTCCCGGTGACCCGCGCCCGGCTCGGGGTAGGCCGGAGCATCCCAGCCGTCGCGCTCGTCGCGGTAGGCCGGGCCGGCGTCCCAGTGGTCGCGCTCGCCACGGCCCGAATCCGCGTGGCCCAGGTCGTCGCGGTAGCCGGCCTGGTCGCGCCAGCCGCGGTCCGCCTCGCGGTACGCCCGACCGTCCCGGCCACGACCCGGATGGTCCTCGTACCCCCGGCCGTCCCGGCCACGACCCGGGTGATCCTCGCACCCCCGGCCGTCGCGCGGCGCGTCGGACCGGTCGTCATCGGGCCAGGGCCGGGCGTAGGGATCAGCGGCGGGGCGGGTACGGCCGGACGACTCCGCGTACGCCTCCGGGCGGCCCGGACGGTGCCAGGGCTGCGGTTCGAGGTCGGTCTCGGGCCACGGCAGCGGGGCTGGCTGGTCCCAGCCGCGCGGCTCGGCGGCGCTGTAGGGGTCGGGGCGGGACATCACGTACCGAGCGGAAGCGGTACGAGAGCCACCACATGACGCAAGACCAAGACCATCCCCTACCGGCGTGACTGTTGCGATTGACCGACCCGACGGCCGGGAGACCCCCGCCGTTCACCTCGTGGTGGTCGGGAATCGTGCCGAGCCTACTGCACCAGGGAATCCGGGACGGGGGACGATGGCCACCGACGAGGACGGCACCGGGCCCGCCGCCCGCGACGGCTCCAGGTCGCGCGTCAGACGCGCCGAGCTGGAGTTGTCGTAAACGGGCGGCGGCACGCCGGTGCCGTGACGGGTGGCGGGCCGTTCAAACCTCGAGCAGCTCGTTCTCCTTGTGCTTGATCAGCTCGTCGATGGTGGCGACGAACCGCTGGGTCAGGTCGTCCAGCTCCTTCTCGGCGCGCCGACCCTCGTCCTCGCCGACCTCGCCGTCCTTGACCAGGCGGTCCAGCTCTTCCTTGCCCTTGCGGCGGATGTTGCGGACGGCCACCTTGGCTTCCTCGCCCTTGTGCCGGGCAACCTTGATCATCTCGCGGCGGCGCTCCTCGGTCATCTGCGGGAGCAGGATGCGCAGCTGGTTGCCCTCGTTGTTGGGATTCACCCCGAGGTCGGAGTCGCGGATCGCCTTTTCCATGGCGCCCAGCTGCGAGTTGTCGTACGGCTTGATGATCACCATGCGCGGCTCGGGGACCGCGATGGACGCCATCTGGGGCAGCGGCGTCGGGCTGCCGTAGTAGTCGATGACGATCCGGGAGAACATGGCGGCGTTGGCGCGACCGGTGCGGATGCCGCCGAACTCCTCCTTGGCGTGCTCGATGGCACGCTCCATCTTCTCCTCGGCCTCGAGGAGGGTGTCGTCGATCACCGGTCTCCTCGCCTCCTTCTGTTGCTCGTCGTGAGTGCTGCTGTCGAATCGGAGGGCCGCTGCGGCTCGGCGGGCCGCTCAGGCGGTGATCAGGGTGCCGATCTTCTCGCCGCCGACGGCGCGGACGATCGTGTCGTCGCCCTGGGCGCCGAAGACCAGCATCGGCAGGCCGTTCTCCATGCAGAGGCTGAACGCCGCGGCGTCGGCCACCCGCAGGTTGCGGCGCAGCACCTCGGAGAAGGTGATCGAGTCGAGCTTGCTCGCGGTCGGGTCGATCCGGGGGTCGGCGGTGTAGACCGCATCCACGCCGTTCTTGCTCATCAGCACCACGTCGGCGCGGATCTCCAGCGCCCGCTGCGCGGCGACCGTGTCGGTGGAGAAGTAAGGCATACCGGCGCCGGCACCGAAGATGACCACCCGGCCCTTCTCCAGATGCCGGATCGCCCGCAGCGGAATGTACGGCTCGGCGACCTGGGCCATGGTGATCGCGCTCTGCACCCGGGTCTCGATGCCCTCCTTCTCCAGGAAGTCCTGGAGGGCGAGGCAGTTCATCACCGTGCCGAGCATGCCCATGTAGTCGGCCCGAGCCCGGTCCATGCCGCGCTTCTGCAGCTCGGCGCCACGGAAGAAGTTGCCGCCGCCGACCACCACGGAGACCTGCACGCTGCGGCGGACCACGGTGGCGATCTGCCGGGCGATGCCCTGCACGACGTCCGGGTCGACACCGATCGCGCCGCCACCGAAGACCTCGCCGGAGAGCTTCAGCACCACCCGGCGGGCCCGGCCGGGTGGTGGGGCGGTCGGATCATCCGCCGCCAGGCTCCGGTCACTCACAACCTGCGTCATCCGCCCCGCCCCTTCCGTCGCGCACCCGGGTGTGCGTACCGCCTACCGCGTATCTGCCGCTGCCGACCTTATGCGACGAGGAGGCCGCGGTGCCCGTCACGTACACCGGCGGCCTCCTCGTCGACGTTTCCCTGGCCACGAGCGCGTCCTGCGCCCGAGGCGGCAGCTCAGGCCTGGCCGACCTCGAACCGCAGGAAGCCGGTCGCCTCGATGCCGGCCTCGGCCAGCACCTGCTTCACCGTCTTCTTGTTGTCGGCGACCGCGGCCTGCTCCAGCAGGACGAAGTCCTTGAAGAAGGCGTTGACCCGGCCCTCGACGATCTTCGGCAGCGCGGCCTCGGGCTTGTTCTCCTCCCGGGCGGTCTGCGCGGCGACGCGCCGCTCCGACTCGACGACCTCGGCCGGGACCTCGTCACGGGTGAGGTACCTCGGCCGCATGGCGGCGATCTGCATGGCCACGCCGCGGGCGTCCGCGTCAGCGGCCTCGTCGCTCTTGCCGGTGTACTGCACCAGCACGCCGACGGCCGGCGGCAGATCCTGGCTCTTGCGGTGCAGGTAGACAGCGGTGGTGCCGTCGAGCTTGCCGAAGCGGTTGAGGACCAGCTTCTCACCGATCTTGGCGGACTGCTCCTGGACCAGATCAGCGACGCTCTTGCCGTCGATGGTGCTGGCGAGCAGCTCCTCGGCATTGCTCACACCGCTGGCCACGCCGTGCTCGACCAGCTGCTGGGCCAGCGCGATGAAGGCCTCGTTCTTGGCGACGAAGTCGGTCTCGCAGTTGAGCTCGAGCAGCGCCTGGCCGGCGTGCGCGACGAGGCCGTTGGCGGCGGTACGGCCGGCCCGCTTGCCGACGTCCTTGGCGCCCTTGACACGCAGGATCTCGACGGCCTTGTCGAAGTCGCCCTCGGCCTCGGTCAGCGCCTTCTTGCAGTCCATCATGCCGGCGCCGGTGAGGTCGCGGAGCTTCTTGACGTCCGCGGCGGTGAAGTTGGACATGACTCTCTCTTCGGGTCTTGAGACTGCGGTGGGATGGTCTGGGTGCCGGTTACCCGGATCCGGGCCGGTTGTGCCCGGGAGACCCGCCGCGCCCCACCGACCGGAAAATCGGACGGTGGGGACGCGACGGCTCAATCACTCCGCGGCGGTGGTCGCCGGCTGCTCGTCGCCCTTCTTCGGCTCCTCGAGCAGCTCGCGCTCCCACTCGGCCAGCGGCTCGTCGGCGCCGACCTGGCCCGGCTCGGGCTTCTCGTCGGTGCCACGGCGGCGGCCGGAGCGGGCGATCAGGCCGTCCGCGACAGCGGAGGCGACGACCTTGGTCAGCAGCTCGGCCGAGCGGATGGCGTCGTCGTTGCCCGGGATCGGGAAGTCGACCTCGTCCGGGTCGCAGTTGGTGTCGAGCACGGCGATCACCGGGATGCCCAGCTTGCGGGCCTCATCGACGGCGATGTGCTCCTTCTTGGTGTCGACCACCCAGACCGCGGCCGGAAGCTTCTGCATGTCCCGCAGACCGCCGAGGGTGCGGGACAGCTTGACCTTCTCGCGGGAGAGCTGCAGGGTCTCCTTCTTGGTGTAACCGGCGGCGGTGCCGCTCAGGTCACCCAGGGCCTCCAGCTCCTTCATCCGCTGGAGCCGCTTGTACACCGTCTGGAAGTTGGTCAGCATGCCGCCGAGCCAGCGGTGGTTCACGTACGGCTGGCCGACCCGGGTCGCCTGCTCGGAGATGGCCTCCTGGGCCTGCTTCTTGGTGCCGACGAAGAGGATGCTGCCACCCTCGGCGACGGTGTTGCGCACAAAGTCATACGCCTTCTCGATGTAGTCGAGGGTCTGGCGCAGGTCGATGATGTAGATACCGTTGCGCTCGGTGAAGATGAAGCGCTTCATCTTCGGGTTCCAGCGCCGGGTCTGGTGCCCGAAGTGGACACCGCTCTCCAGCAGCTGACGCATGGTCACGACGGCCATGATGAAAAACTCCTTGCGATCCCTGGTTGTCCCGCCCGACCGGCGGCCGGGCGGCCTGGCGCCCGGTCGCCAGCCGTGGCGGACCCGATCATGATCGGGACCAGGGAGGCCGGCGCCCCACGAGGTGTCCGTGGAGAGGGCACGCGAGGTCGACCGCGCGAGGCGGTCGCCAGTCGACCAGTGTACGCCCTTCCCCCGTACGCCGGTCCTGGGGTGCAGGCACAGCCGCACCCAGTCCGCTTTGCGCTAGGTGGCGGTTTCCGGTGCCTCGGATACCACCACATGCCGCAGCGGGAGTGGATCATCACCGACGGCGGGGCCGGTCGACCTGTCCAGCGGGTGCGGTACCGGGCCGCCCACCGCCTCGGTCGCGGACGCGGCGGGCCGCTCCCCGACGGCCAGCGGCGCGGACCGGCACCGTATGCGACCGGCACCGTGCGCGCCATGCGCCCGCCCATTAGCACAGCCGGAGCATGATCGTCCGCCCGTCCACAGGGCGCTCCGTCGTCCACAGGGCGCCGGGCGCGGCCCCACCGCGCGCCGCCCGGCGCGCACGGTGACTGGCATGACGAAGCGGAACCAGGCCGTCGGCGCGTACGGGGAACGGTGCGCCGTCCGGCACCTGATCGAGGCGGGGCTGCGCCCGGTCGCCCGGAACTGGCGCTGCCCCGACGGGGAGATCGACCTCATCGCCTGGGAGGGCGCGGTGCTCGCCTTCTGCGAGGTGAAGACCCGCCGTACGGAGGATTTCGGCACCTCGGCGGAGGCGATCGTGCCGGCGAAGGCGCGCCGGCTGCGAGGCCTCGCCGCCCGCTGGCTGGCCGAGACGGGCACCACCGCCGACGAGCTTCGCTTCGACATCCTGGCGGTACGGCTCTCCGCCGCCGGCCCTGCCCGACACGACACGGCACTGCACGAGGCCCGGGACCGGGTCCGCGCGGCCATCGTCAACTCCGGCTAGAAGTTGTCGAACCGCCGGATCACCCTCAACCTGCTCCCGGCCACTCTGCCGAAGTACGGGTCGGTGTTCGGTCAGGCCAACGTCAAGCTATGCCATACTCAGCGCCATGACGCGAGCCGCTATCTATGTCCGGATCTCCCGCGACCGCGAGGGCGGCGGGCTTGGCGTAGCCCGCCAGGCAGACGACTGCCGGGAATTGGCCGCGCGGCACGGGCTGGCGGTAGCGCAGGTGTACAGCGACAACGACCTATCCGCATACAGCGGCAAGCCGCGCCCGTCCTATCGGCGCATGCTCGACGACATCGCCGCCGCCCGTATCGACGCCGTGCTGGCCTGGCATACCGACCGGCTACACCGCTCGCCGACGGAGCTGGAGGAGTACATCTCGGCGTGCGAGCCGCGCGGCGTACCCACGTACACCGTCAAGGCCGGCCCGCTCGACCTGAGCACGCCCAGCGGGCGCATGGTGGCGCGGCAACTCGGCGCGGTCGCCCAATACGAGGTTGAGCACCAGGTCGAGCGGCAGCAACGTGCGAAGCAGCAAGCCGCGGCAGATGGCCGGTGGGGCGGTGGCCGGCGCCCGTACGGGTACGAGGCAGACGGCGTCAGCCTGCGTTCGGACGAGGCGCGGGCGCTCGCTGAAGCCACCGACGCGATCCTGTCCGGGGCCAGCTTGCGCGGTCAGGCAGCCGAGATGAGCGCCCGCGGCCTGGTCACGTCGACCGGACGCCCGTGGACAGCGAACGAACTACGCAAGGTGCTGCTACGCCCCCGGAACGCCGGTCTGCGGGAGCATCGCGGAGAGGTAGTCGGGACGGCCGCGTGGCCGCCGCTCGTCGACGAAGACCGGTGGCGGGCGCTGGTGTCGGTGCTGACCCACCCTGGACGGCGTACGCAGTGGTCGTCGGCCCGCCGGTGGCTGCTTTCCGGGCTGGCGCTGTGCGGCGTGTGCGGCACCCCGGTACGCGCCACGCTCGCCGCGAGCAGTAGCCGATCGGTGCCGTC
The DNA here is from genome assembly GCF_047921505.1 of Micromonospora sp. SL1-18. NCBI lineage: Bacteria > Bacillati > Actinomycetota > Actinomycetes > Micromonosporales > Micromonosporaceae > Micromonospora > Micromonospora sp. SL1-18. The sequence goes on from NZ_JBLROA010000007.1 coordinate 9,492, forward strand.
GTACACCTGCAAGACCGGCAAGTGCGTGAGCCGGAACGCCGAAGAGCTTGACGTGTACGTCGGCGCGGTCGTGGTCGAGCGGCTGTCCCGCCCGGACGTCGCCGAGTTGCTCGCCGGACCGGGCCGGCCCAACGCCGGCGCGCTGCAACTGGACGCGACGGCGCTACGCGAGCGGCTCGACGGGCTGGCCGCCGCGTATGCCGATGGCGCTATCGACGTCCGACAGCTGCGCGAGGGCTCCGAGCGGCTACGCGCCCGGCTCGCCGAGGTGGACGAGCAGATGGCCGCCGCCGGCCGTGGTGACGCACTGGCCGGCCTGATCGGGGCCACGGATCCGGGCGAGGCATGGGAAGGGCTCGACCTGCACCGGCGCCGCGCGGTCGTCGACACGCTGATGACGGTGACCATCCAGCGAACCCGGAAGGGCCGGCCGCGCGGCTGGGCACCTGGAAGCTCTTACTTCGATCCGTCGACTATCGATGTTGCGTGGAAAGGCTGACGGAACCGGCGGGCGCACCCCGGCGGGGACTTCCCGCGGCAGAGGGTGCGGAACCGGGTTGTGACCGGAGCCCGCGAAGAGGACACGGCCGGCACGCTTGGCACGGTGCTGGTGGAGGCGGCAGCCCGCAGCGGCGCCACCCAGACCCTGAACCGGGCGATCGGGGTGTGCCGGCCGGGGATGGTGGTGCCGGGTCCGGTCACCTCGGCGATGTCGGTGGGCGCGCACGAGCTGCTGCGCGAGGAATCCAAGGCTCGGCTGGTCACCGGCGTCGCACACGTACTTGAGGAGGTGGGGCGCATCGGTGACGACCTGGCACCACCGGTCCGGGCCCCCGAACGGCTCCGCGACCAGCTCGACGACGAGGCGACGCAGGTCCTGGAGGTGCTACCCCGGCGCACTGCCCCTCGACACCGTCGCGGCCCGCGCCGGGGTGGACCTGCGCACCGCCATGCGCAAACTGTCCATGTTGGAGGAGCTGGCCCTGGTGGTACGCCGCGACGACGGCTACGCCCTCGCGCCGCCACCCGCCAAGGGCAGCGTCACGGGCACCCGAGCGTGACGCGGCGCGGCGTCAGGGCAATGCGGTGGCCTGCTGTTGGCCGGTCGCGCCCGTAGGCTGGGCGGGTGTCCGCCGACCACAGCATCCGCGTCGGCCGCGAGATGCCTCCCCGGCGCCGCGGCACCCGGACGGTTCACGAGGCGCTGCCACCGGAGATGCGGGAGGCGGTGGACGCGTTCGCCGAGCACCTGGCCGGGGTACGCAACCGGTCCGCGCACACGGTGCGGGCGTACGTGACCGACCTGGTCTCCCTGCTCGACCACGCCGTACGGTTGGGCTGCGCCGACCCGTCGGAGCTGGACCTGTCCGTGCTGCGGAGCTGGTTGGCGAAGCAGCGGACGATGGGTGCGGCACGCACGTCGCTGGCCCGCCGGGCTGCCTCCGCCCGCACGTTCAGCGCGTGGGCGCACCGGGCCGGCCTGCTCACCACCGACGTGGCGGGCCCGTTGGCCAGTCCCCGGGCGCACCGGGAGCTGCCCACGGTCCTGCGTGCCGACCAGGCCGCCGCCCTGATGGACGCCCCGCGCCAGGCCACCGGGCAGGCGGCGAACCAGGCCGGCACCGATGACGCCGTGCTGCTACGGGATCGGGTGCTGCTCGAACTGTTGTACGGCACCGGCGTACGGATCAGCGAGGCGTGCGGGCTGGACGTCGCCGATGTCGACCACGCTCGCCGCGTGGTCCGGGTCCTGGGCAAGGGCGGGCGGGAACGGGCGGTGCCGTACGGGGTGCCGGCGCAGCGCGCGCTGGACGCCTGGCTGGGCCGGGGCAGGCCCGCCCTGGCCGGCCGCGGATCGGGGGCGGCGCTGCTGCTCGGCGCCCGGGGCGGGCGGCTCAACCCGACCACGGCCCGTCGGATCGTCGCCGGGTACGCCGAGACCGTCGGCCTGCCCCGCACGACTCCGCACGCGCTGCGGCACTCCGCGGCCACCCACCTGCTGGAAGGCGGCGCGGACCTGCGCGCCGTGCAGGAGTTGCTCGGCCACTCCTCGCTGGCCAGCACCCAGATCTACACGCACGTGTCGGTAGAGCGGCTGCGGGCGGCATACCGGCAGGCACACCCGCGAGCTTGAACCGGGGCGGAAGAACCGCGAGTTGATGATCCACGGCGGCTACGATCAGCGAATGACGGTCCCGCAGCCGCCCGAGCCCATCCCCGGGGCTCGGCTGCTCTTCTCACTCGACCCGTCGGTCAGCCACCTCAACCATGGATCGTTCGGCGCGGTCCCGATCGGTGTGCAGCGGGCCCAGCAACGCCTGCGTGACGAGATGGAGGCGAATCCTCTCCGCTTCTTCACCCAGGGTCTGGTCGAGCGGATCGCCCACACCCGGCGGCACCTCGCCACGTTCCTCGGGGCCGACCCGGACGGCACCGCGCTGGTGGGCAACGCGACCACCGGCGCGGCGGTGGTGCTCCAGTCGCTCGGACTGCGGCCCGGCGAGGAGGTGCTGACCACCGATCACGGGTACGGGGCGGTCGCCTTCTCGGTGGCGCGGGAGTGCCGGCGGACCGGGGCGGTATCCCGGACGCTGCCGGTGCCGCTGAACGCCACCGACGAGGAGGTGGTCGAGATCGTCCGGTCCGGGTTGCGTCCGGGGCGTACCCGACTGCTGATCGTCGACCAGATCACCTCGCCCACCGCCCGGCTCTTCCCGACGGCGGCGATCGTCGGGGTGGCCCGGGAGCATGGGGTGCCGGTGCTGGTCGACGGGGCGCACGCGCCGGGCATGCTGCCGGCCACAGTGGCGTCGATCGGCGCCGACTTCTGGGTCGGCAACCTGCACAAGTGGGCGTACGCGCCGCGGGGCACCGCCGCGCTGGTGGTTGCCGAGCCGTGGCGGGAGCGGATCCAACCGCTGGTCGTGTCGTGGGAGCAGGACACCGGCTTCCCCACCCGGGTCGAGTGGCAGGCGACGCTGGACTACACACCGTGGCTGGCCGCCCCGGTGGGCCTGTTCACCCTGCGCAACCTCGGCCTGGACCGGGTACGCGCGCACAACGCCGCGCTGGCCGCGTACGGGCAGCGGGTGGTCGGGGACGCGCTCGCGGTGGCGCCGTCCCACCTGCCGGAGCCCGGCGGGCCGATGGTGGCCATGCGACTCATCCCGCTGCCGCCCGGCGTCGCCACGACGCTGGACGCGGCGCGGGCGCTGCAGGCCCGGATCGGGGACCGGCTCGCCGCCGCGGTGGCGGTGGCGGCCTGGAACGGACGGGGCTGGCTGCGTCTCTGCGGCCAGGTCTACAACACCGCGGACGAGTACGACCGGTTGGCCGTCCGCCTCCCCACGCTGCTCGCCCAGGGCTGAGCGGCGTCAGCGGCCGGGGCGTCGACCGGGAGCAGGCGCACCGCGCCGAGGCCAAGCAGGGCGAGCGGGTCCAGGTACTCCTCGCCCCGGCGCAGCCCCCAGTGCAGGCACGCCTCGGCCGGGCAACCGGGGTGACCGGCGAGGAGAGCGCCGATCGGCGTGCCGGCCGCGACCTGCGCGCCGACCTGCAGCCCGGGGCGTACCGGTTCGTAGGTGGTGCGCAACCCGTCGGCGTGCCCGACGGTCACCACCGGGCGCCCGGCCACCATGCCCGCGAAGAGCACGGTCCCGGTGCCGGCGGCGCGGACCTCGACGCCCGGGACGGCGGCCAGGTCGACGCCCCGATGGCCGGGCAGCCACGGCTGCGGCGGCGGGTCGAACCGGCGTACCGGTCGGGGTGTGCCGGCCAGCGGCCAGCCGAACCGCGCGGCGCCGGGCGGGTCGGTGGACACCCACCGGCCCGCCACCGGATCGGCCGGAGGCCGGGGGCCGGCGGCGTGGGCAGCGGCCACGGCCGAGCCGGGCCGGACGGCGACCGGGACGACCAGCAGCAGGAGGCCGAGGGCCGGCAGGGCCCGTCGCAGCAGGAACGACATGCCGTACACCCTGCCGTCGAGAACCGGGTGCCGGCCACCGCCGGAGCCGGGCACTGTGGATGACGGCCCGGCTGTGGACGGCCCCCGTGCACGGAAATGATCTGATACGGGCGCGACGCCTATGCTGACCGCGTGACGAGGGACTGGTACGCCTGGCACGCCGACTACGACCGGTCCGGCTCGGCCCTGTCCCGGCGCCTCGCCGAGGTGCGGGAACGGATCCGGCAGGCGTTGGACCAGGCGCCCGCAGGCCCGCTGCGGGCGGTCAGCCTCTGCGCCGGCCAGGGGCACGACCTGATCCCGGTGCTCGCCGCCCATCCCCGGCGGGACGATGTCACCGCCCGCCTCGTCGAGCTGGACCCGCGCAACGCCGAGGTGGCCCGCAAGGCCGCCGCCGAGGCCGGACTCACCGGGGTCGAGGTGGTGGTCGACGACGCCGCGCTCACCGACCGGCACGCCGATCTCGTGCCGGCGGACCTGGTCCTGGTCTGCGGGGTGTTCGGCAACATCGTCGACGAGGACGTGCGGGCCACCGTCCGGCACTGCGCCGCGCTCTGCGCCACCGGCGGCACGGTCTTCTGGACCCGGCACCGGCGCGAACCCGACCTGGTCCCCACCATCTGCGCCTGGTTCGCCGAGGAGGGCTTCACCCCGGTCGCGGTGAGCAGCCCGGCCGACGGGGTCGGCATCGGGGTGCACCGGTTCACCGGGACGCCCCGCCCGCTGCCGCCCGGCGTGACGATGTTCCAGTTCGTCGGCTACGACCGCCGCACCCATCCCTGACCAGCCCGAGGGAGCACCATGACCACTGTGGACGACATCAGCCGACCCTCCCGGGTCGCCGGGCCGGACGAGGCGATCAGCGCCGAGGAACTCCAACTGGCCGCGCGCAACCACGGGATCCCCCTGGAGGCGCTCCGCTACGACGTCACCCCGGCCGGCCTGCACTACCTGCTCATCCACTACGACATCCCGGACGTCGACCCGGCGGCGCACACGCTGACCGTCGACGGCGCGGTGGAGCGGCCGCTCGGTCTCGACCTGGCCGCGCTGCGGGAGCGGCCCCGGGTCACCCACCGGGTGACGCTCGAGTGCGCCGGCAACGGCCGGGCGCTGCTGCACCCCCGCCCGGTCAGCCAGCCCTGGCTGGTGGAGGCGGTCGGCAACGCCGAGTGGACCGGCACCCCGCTGGCGCCGCTGCTGCGCGAGGCCGGGCTCGCGGCCGACGCCGTGGACGTGGTCTTCACCGGTGCCGATCACGGGGTCGAGCGCGGCGTGGAGCAGGACTACCAGCGGGCGCTGCCGGTCGCGGACGCGTTACGCGAGGAGGTGCTGCTCGCGTACGAGATGAACGGCGCTCCCCTGCTGCCGCAGCACGGTGCGCCGCTGCGGCTGATCGTGCCCGGCTGGTACGGCATGGCGCACGTGAAGTGGCTGCGGAGCATCCGGGTGCTGACCGAGTCGTTCGAGGGCTACCAGAACGCGGTGGCGTACCGGCTGCGGCAGGACGCCGACGATCCGGGTGTGCCGGTGACCCGGATCGAGCCCCGCGCCCTGGTGCGCCCGCCGGGCTTCCCGGACTTCATGTCGCGTACGCGGGTGCTGCGGCCAGGGCCGTGCACGGTGGACGGCCGGGCCTGGTCGGGGTACGCGCCGGTCACAGCCGTGGAGGTGACCTTCGACGGCGGTACGACCTGGGTGCCGGCGACCCTCGACGAGCCGGCCGGCGGTGCGTGGGCCTGGCGGCGCTGGCACGTCGAGTGGCACCCGACGCCGGGGCGCCACGTGCTGGGTGCCCGGGCGACGGACGCCTCGGGGCGGACCCAGCCGGTCGAGCAGCCGTGGAACCGGGGTGGCTTCGCGAACAACCTGGTGCAGCGGGTCGAGGTGGTGGTGCCGGCGGAGTGATCCGCCGCGGGCGGCGGGCGGCCTGCCGGGCTGTCCCGCCGCCCGGCCGGGTCAGCCGCCGAATCCAGAATCTGCGGGAAGCGAGATGTCCGGCTTTTCCAGCTCTTCCACATTGACGTCCTTGAACGTCATTACGCGGACATTCTTGACGAACCGGGCAGGGCGGTACATGTCCCACACCCACGCGTCGTGCATCTCGACCTCGAAGTAGACCTCGCCGTCAGAGTTACGCACGTGCAGGTCGACCTGATTGGCCAGGTAGAAGCGGCGCTCGGTCTCCACCACGTAGGAGAACTGGCGGACAATGTCGCGGTACTCCCGGTAGAGCTGCAGCTCCATCTCGGTCTCGTACTTTTCGAGATCTTCGGCGCTCATCGCTCTCCGCCTTCCATGACCACATCTTCCCCCACCGGCGCCGGAGGTCGCGGCTGCTCGCCCAACGCCACGCCGACGGTACCCCCTGACGCGCCGGAGCGCTCCATCGGCTCGTCCGGGCCGCCGAGGAGCGCGTCGCCCGGCCCGCCGAGGAGCGTGTCGCCCGGGCCGCCGAAGCGCGGCTCGCCCAGGTCACCGAAAAGCGCGTCCTCCGGGCCGCCGGCCGCCGGGCGCCGGGAGCGCGGCGGCTGACCGTCGCGCCCGGAGACGGTGGCCACGTTCACGTACGAGAAGCGGTGCTCCCGGCACGGCCCGAGCTCCCGCAGCGCGGCGGTGTGCTCGGGCGTGATGTAGCCCTTGTGCTCGGCGAAACCGTAGCCCGGGTACCGCTCGTCCAGGTCGACCATGATCCGATCCCGGGTGACCTTGGCCAGCACGCTTGCCGCCGCCACGCAGGCGGCCACCCGGTCCCCCTTCCAGACCGCCAGCCCCGGCACGTCCAGACCGTCGACGCCGAAGCCGTCGGTCAGCACGTACTCGGGGCGGGTGGTCAGCGAGGCCAGCGCGCGGCGCATCGCCGCCAGGTTGCACACGTGCAGCCCGCGCGCGTCGACCTCGTCGGCGGGGATGACCACCACCGCGTACGCCAGAGCCCGCGCCACCACCTCGTCGTGGATCCGCTCCCGGCTGGCCGGGGTGAGCAGCTTGGAGTCGGCCAGCCCCTCGATCTCGCCGCGCCGCCCCTCGGGCAGCACCGCAGCGGCGGCCACCAGCGGGCCGGCACAGGCCCCCCGGCCGGCCTCGTCGGCGCCGGCCACGTGCCGGAAGCCCCGCCGTTGCAGGGCCCGCTCCAGGGCGTAGAGGCCGCCGTCGCGGCGCACCACGGTGCGCGGGGGCGTCAGCACGGGGCACTCCCGGCGAGCGCGCGGGTGAGCCGCTCCGGCAGGTCCGGCGGGTAATAGCGCTCGGCGGTCGCGACCAACTCCGCCGCCGACCACCACCGGTGGCCGGAGACGCTGGCCCGCTCGATCTCGTCGAACCCCGCCGTGTCGACCTCCCAGGCGGGCACCCGGAACAGGAAGAACTCCTGCTCCTGGCGATACCAGACGCCGTCGAACGGGAACTCGATCGTCTCGGACCAGACCCGCGCGCCCAGCTCGGCCGGGGCCAGCCGCAGCCCGGTCTCCTCGGCCAGTTCGCGGGCGGCACCCTCGGCAGGGCTCTCCCCGGGATTCAGGCCGCCGCCCGGGGTGAACCAGTAGGCGTGCCCCGGCCGACCCGGGTCGGTGCCGGCGAAGAGCAGCACCCGGTCGGACGCGTCGACGAGCAGCACACGGGCCGCGCGGCGAGGGGTGTAGACGCTCACCGCCTCAGCCTGCCAGACGCGTCCGACGAACGCCCACGCCCTCCGCCGTCAGGGATTGGGGATACCGTCGAACTGCTTCGGCACGGTGAGCCAGGTCGCCCGGTTGGGCGGCCAGAAGATCGTGAAGGCCCGGCCGACCACCTGATCCTCGGGGATGGTGGCCTCGTTGATGTCCTCGCGGGACTGCTGCCAGTGCTCGAGGGAGTCGCCGGAGGCCTCCCGGTGGTCGCCCATCACCCAGAGCCGCCTCTGCGGCACGGTGACGTCGAAATCCTGGCTGGCCGGCTTGTTGCCGGGGAAGATGAACGGCTCGTCGATCGGCTTGCCGTTGATGATCAGCCGCTCCTCCGGGCCGCTGCGATCGCAGCAGACCACGTGGTCGCCGCCGACGCCGATCACCCGCTTGATGAAGTCCTCGCCGGCGGGGTTGCCGCTCCACGAGGTGGGGGCCTTGAAGACGATCACCTCGCCCCGGTGCGGCGAGCGGAAATCGTAGACCAGTTTGTTGACCAGCACCCGATCATCGATCTTGAGAGTGTTCTCCATGGACGGGGACGGGATGAAGAAGGTCTGCAGCACGAAGGCACGTACCAGCACTGCTACCAGGATCGCCACGCCCAGGAGGATGGGCAGCTCCTTCCAGAAGGAGCTACGCGGCTTTTCGGTCTGCTCGTCGATCACGGGAGGAGCCTACGTTGCCGGGTACGACGCGGTCGCCCCGAACGCGCGAGAACCGAGACTGCGGCCGTGACCGGGATGACCAGGACCACACCGCCCACCGGGTCGGAATCCACCGGGACCGGGCGGGCCGGCGCCGCTTCGGGTTGCGGCAGGCCGGCGAAGGCCCGCGGGACGGACAGGCTGGTCCACCGCTGCGACGGCCACACGATCATGAAGGCCCGACCGACCACGTTGTCGATCGGCACCGGGCCCTGGCACCGGGCGTCCTGGGAGACCAGCCGGTGGTCGCCCATCACGAAGATCTGCCCCGGCGGCACGACCACCTCGGTGAACTGCCGGGAGCGGCACTCCTTCGGGTTCGGGGGCAGCTTGTCCGGCGAGTCCTCCGACACGTACGCCCGCTCGTCCAGGGGCACCCCGTTGACCACGACCCGGCCCTCGTCGCAGCACCAGATCCGATCGCCCGGTACGCCGATGACCCGCTTGATGAAGTCCTTCTCGCCGGGGCGGCTGATCCCCACCAGGTCGCCGAGGGTGCGGCCGACCTGGCCGGCGAAGTTGGTCGGCGGCGCCGGCGCCTCCTGGGCCACCCACTTGTCGGTGCCCCGGAAGACCACAATCTCGCCCCGGGCCGGATCGCGGACGTCGTAGACGACCTTGTTGACCAGCACCCGGTCGCCGATGAGGAGAGTGTTCTCCATCGAGCCGGAGGGGATGAAGAACGCCTGGAGCAGGAAGGTGCGGATCAGCACCGCCAGGCCGAAGGCGACGACCAGGAGCAGGGGCAACTCCTGCCAGAGGGGCATCGGCCGGCGGGAACGCCGAGTCCGCCGGCGCCACGGGTCAACGGTGCCGTCCTCGTCAAGCATCTGCACCATGCCACTCTCCGGTCCGCGGAAACGACACTACCGCCCGGGAGTCTCGCCAGAGACCCCACGGGCGGTAGTGGACCGTTGTGCCGTCGCGCGCGAGCGCGGCGCGCCGTTCCCCTGCGCCCGTACGACCAGGGTAATGCGCTCCGATCGATACGACATCCGCGCGGGTCAGGCGGTGTGGCGAACGAGAATTCAGCTCGCCGGCTGCTTCTCGCGCAGCTCCTTGATCTTGGCCTTCTTGCCGCGCAGCTCGCGCAGGTAGTAGAGCTTGGCGCGCCGCACGTCACCGCGGGTCACGACCTCGATCCGGTCGATCGCCGGGCTGTTCACCGGGTAGGTCCGCTCCACACCCACACCGAAGCTGACCTTGCGGACCGAGAAGGTCTCGCGCAGACCGTCACCCTGGCGGCGGATGACGACGCCCTGGAAGATCTGGACCCGGGACCGGTTTCCCTCGACGACCCGCGCGTGCACCTTGACGGTGTCACCGGCGCGGAAGTCGGGGATGTCGACACGCTTCGACTGGGCGTCAAGGGCGTCCAGGATGTTCATCGCTGCGTCCTCGTGAGGCTCACGGCGCATCGTCAGTCGATGCGCGAATGGGTGATACTGACCCCCGGGTGGTGGCCGGCGATGCCAACCCCGATCGAGGGCCCTCGCAGCCGCCCACGGCGTGGACAGATGCGGCAACCCCCCTACTTTGCCACATCCCCCGGCGGCAGCTGAAATCCACCCCGGTCCAACGCCGCCCGGTCCCGCTTGTCCAGGCTCTCCGGCGGCACCGCGGCGAGCATGTCGGGGCGGCGGGCGGCGGTACGCAGCAGCGACTCGTCGCGCCGCCAGCGGGCGATCTTCCCGTGATCGCCGGAACGGAGCACCTCCGGCACCTCGTGCCCGCGCCAGCTCGCCGGCTTGGTGTACATCGGTGCCTCCAGCAGCCCGTGGGCGTGCGACTCCTCATCCAGCGAGCCGGCGTTGCCGAGCACACCGGGCAGCAGCCGGGTGACCGCCTCCAGGATCACCAGCACGGCCACCTCGCCGCCGAAGAGCACGTAGTCGCCGAGGGAGACCTCGGTCACCCGCATCCGGGTCGCCGCGTGGTCGAGCACCCGCTGGTCGATGCCCTCGTACCGGCCGCAGGCGAAAAGCAGGTGCGGCTCGGCGGCCAGCTCGTGCGCCATGGCCTGGGTGAACCGGGCGCCGGCCGGCGACGGCACCAGCAGCCGAGGCGGGGGTGCCTCCACCGGCGCAAGGGCGTCCAGGGCCGCACCCCAGGGTTCCGGCCGCATCACCATGCCGGGCCCGCCGCCGTAGGGCGTGTCGTCGACCGTGCGGTGCACGTCGTGCGTCCAGGTCCGCAGATCGTGTACGGCCAGCCGCAGGGTGCCGTTCGCCCGCGCCTTGCCGACCAGCGACAGGTCCAGCGGGGCGAAGTACTCGGGAAAGATCGACACGATGTCGACGCGCATTGGGGGCTGACTCCAATTAAAGGTCGAGCAGGCCACCGGGCGGGTCGACGACGACTCGCCCACCGGCGAGATCCACCTCGGGCACGATCGCCTTGACGAACGGGATCAGCGCGGTACGGCCCTCGGGGCGCCGCAACACCAGCATGTCGGAGGCGGGGGCGTGGTCGATCCGGGCCACCTCGCCCAGCCGCTCACCGGCCGAGGTCACCACGGCGAGGCCGACCAGCTGATGATCGTGGAACTCCTCCGGGTCCTCCGGCGGCGCGACGTCCGCGCTGTCCACCCCGACCAGGGTGCCGCGCAGCGCCTCGGCGACGTCGCGGTCCAGCACGCCCTCGAAGGCAACCAGCATTCGGCCCTGGTGCCAGCGCGCGGACTCGACGGTCAGCTTCGCCGGCACCTGGTAGGCCCCGGCCGCTGCGGGCGCGACCGCCCCCGGCATGGTGCGCAGCACCATACCGGGGGCGAAACGTGCTTCGGGCTCGTCGGTCCGCACCTCCACGGTGACCTCACCGCGGATCCCGTGCGGCTTGCCGATCCTGCCGACGACGAGAAGCATCAGTACGAGTCGACGATGTCGACGCGTACCCCGCGCCCGCCGATGGAGCCGATCACCTGGCGCAGCGCCTTGGCGGTCCGGCCGGACCGCCCGATCACCGTGCCGAGGTCCTCCGGGTGCACGCGGACCTCGAGCCGCTTGCCCCGGCGGGAGTCGACCAGCCGCACCCGGACGTCGTCCGGGTGGTCGACGATCCCCTTGACCAGGTGCTCCAGGGCGGGACGCAGCGCCATGTCAGGCCTGCTCGCCGGACTCGGCACCGGTCTGCTCCTCGGCCTTCGGCGCCTCGGCCTCCGGCTTCGCGGCTTCCGGCTTCGCGGCCTTCTTGGCCGGCTTGGCCGGGGTCTCCGCCACGCCGGCGGCGGCCTTCGCCTCGGCCTCGTACGCCGCCTTGCGGTCGGCCCGCTCCGGGGCGACCTTCAGCGGCGCCGGCGCCGGCAGGCCCTTGAACTTCTGCCAGTCACCGGTCAGCTCCAGCAGGCGCTGCACCGCCTCGCTCGGCTGCGCGCCGACGGACAGCCAGTACTGGACCCGCTCCGACCTGACCTCGATCACCGAAGGGTCCTCCTTCGGCTGGTACACACCGACGAACTCGATCGCCCGGCCGTCGCGCTTGGTACGCGAGTCGGCGACGACGATGCGGTACTGCGGGTTGCGGATCTTGCCCATCCGCAGGAGCCGGATCTTTACGGCCACAGTTGTTTCGCTCCTGTTGCGATCTCACCGGCCCGGTAGGGGCGGTGTGGCGGGTGAGCGCCGACCGGCACAGTGGGGTTGGGCCGGAGACTGCTCGGTCAACTGGCGACGCGCCCGGGTTAGAGGGCGCCGGACGCGCGCCGGATACCAGCGACCCATTCTGCCAGATCCCACCCGGATCTCTCACACCGGACCCGGACAGGTCACCCGGGTCAGCCTCGTCGTGACGAACGACACGCTCAACGGACCGGCGGCCGGTCCCAACCGGGCGGCAGCTCATCCGGTACGTCCCAGTCGGCCGGCGGAGTGAAGTCGCACCAGGTGCCGTCGAAGGGGAACTCCCCGGCCTCGGCGATGCGGATCACCCGCTCCCCCTCGGCGCGGACCGCCTTCTCGTCGGCCACCCAGTAGTGGTCCGGGAAGTCGAGGCGCTCGACGAACTCGTCCTCGTCCTTCCACTCCCAGCCGAGGTCCGGGTGCACCACCACGTCGAGGTCCTGGTCCACCATGTCGACCCCGGCCACCGCGCCGTCGTCCCAGCGGACGCCGGGCTCCTCCAGGTTGACGTACCAGTTGCGGAACCCGCCCTCGCCGTCGCGGAACCACCAGACGGAGTGGGCCGCGCCGGTCGGCAGGAACTTCAGCACTGGCGGCCCGGTCCACAGCCCCTGCGCCAGCCGGTGGTGCGACGTGATCCACTCGGCGAAGGGCATCGCCCGCATGCCCAGCCCCGCCTCGGTGACCTCGTGCGCGACCGGGGTGTCCCGGGCGACCCAGAGCAGCAGGCCCCGCTCGTCGTCGAGGACCACCCGCGCTGGCCGCACCCAACCGATCCGGCCGCGCCGCACGTTCCGGTGCATGATCAACCGGCCTGGCTCGAAGCCCATGTCACCACCCCAGGCTGTTAGTAGGGGGCCCCTCCTCTACCGAAGGCGTTAAGAAGGGGCCCTTCCTTACCTCTCAGTAGGCGCGGGCGAGGATGGCGACCAGGTCGGGCTCGTCCTCGGAATCCGGCACCGAGCCGTCGGCCCGGAGCAGGCAGCGGACGGTGACGCCCTGGCCGTTCGCCTCGGCCTCACCCTCGACGCCGACCGCCGCCCACGGCACCCGGGCCCAGCCGGTGGCCGCCACCTCGATCGCCTCGGCCAGGGTGGCGACGTCGGTGGTGCGGGACTGCCGGACCGCGAGCGCCTGGTCGTGCAGCGCCTGCTGGTCGGCCTCGAGCGCGGCGAGGACCGCGCCGACCACGTCGGCCAGCGGCGTCGCGGCCTTCGAGCCGTCCGTACGCCGGACCACCACCGCGTTGCCGGCGACCAGGTCGCGGGGGCCGACCTCGACGCGGATCGGGTAGCCGCGCAGTTCAGCGTCGACCGCCCGGCGGCCGAACGCGGTGTCGGTCCGGTCGTCCAGCGCGACCCGGATCCCGGCGTCGCGCAGCGCGTCGCGGAGCTTGGCCGCCGCCTCACTGACGCCCTCGCCGTCCTTGACGATCATCACGTACGCCTGGACCGGCGCCAGCTTCGGCGGCACCCGCAGGCCGTTGTCGTCGCCGTGGCACATGATCAGACCGCCGAGCATCCGGGTCGAGGTGCCCCAGGAGGTGGTCCAGGCGAGTTCCCGGCCACCCTCGGCCGAGGAGAAGCTGATGTCGAACGCCTTGGCGAAGTTCTGGCCCAGCTCGTGGCTGGTGCCCAGCTGGAGCGCCTTGCCGTCGCCCATCATGCCTTCGCAGGTGTAGGTGGCGGTCGCGCCGGCGAACCGCTCGCGGGCGGTCTTCAGGCCGACCACCACCGGGATGCCGAGCACGTTGACCATCAGGTCCTCGTACGCCTCGTGCAGGATCCGGCGGGCGTAGGCGCGGGCGTCCTCGCGGGTGGCGTGCGCGGTGTGCCCCTCCTGCCAGAGGAACTCGCTGGTACGCAGGAAGATCCGGGGGCGCAGCTCCCAGCGGACCACGTTCGCCCACTGGTTGAGCAGCAGCGGCAGGTCCCGGTACGAGTCGACCCACTTGGCCATGAACTCGCCGATCACCGTCTCGCTGGTGGGTCGTACCACCACCGGCTCGGCGAGCTGCTTGCCGCCACCGTGGGTGACCACCGCCAGCTCCGGCGAGAAGCCCTCGACGTGCTCGGCCTCGCGCTTGAGGTAGCTCTCCGGGATGAAGAGCGGGAAGTACGCGTTCTCCGCGCCAGCCGCCTTGATCCGGGCGTCCATCTCGGCCTGCATCCGCTCCCAGATGGCGTAGCCCGCCGGTCGGATGACCATGGTGCCCCGCACCGGGCCGTTGTCGGCCAGCTTGGCCTTGGCGATCAGGTCCTGGTACCAGCGGGGGAAATCCTCCGCACGGGGAGTGAGCACGCGTGCCATGACCGCACATCCTATGCCCCGCCCCCGCCCTCGGCGCGCCCGGGAGCCCGCACCCGCCGTGTCGCCCGCGGTCAGCGGAGGATGCGGCCGCGGAGGACGATGCGGGACGGGGTGCGGACCACCCGGAGGTCGCGGCGCGGATCCTCGGGATAGACGACCAGGTCGGCGAGGCCGCCCTCGACCAGGCCGGGGAAGCCGAGCCACTCCCGGGCGCGCCAGGAGGCGGCGGCGAGAACATCCTCGGTGGACAGGCCGGCCCGCTCGTGCAGCAGCAGCATCTCCTCGGCGGCCAGCCCGTGGTTGATGCCCCCGCCCGCGTCGGTGCCGACGTAGATCGGTACGCCCGCCTCGTACGCGGCCCGGACGACGTCGGGGAAGCGGTCACGCAGGGCGACCATGTGGTCGGCGTACCCCGGGAACTTCGAGCGGGCCTGGTCGGCGATGTGACCGAAGGTCTGAATGTTGATCATCGTGGGGATCAGCGCGGTGCCCTGGCGGGCCATCAGGTCGATCAGGTCGAGGCTGAGGCCGGTGCCGTGCTCCACCGAGTCCACCCCGGCCCGGACCATGATCTCCACGGCTGACTCGGAGAACGTGTGAACCGCGGCGCGTACTCCGGCGGCGTGCGCGGTGGCGACGGCGGCGGTCATGGTGTCGGCGTCCCAGGCCGGCGCGAGGTCGCCCACGCCACGGTCGATCCAGTCGCCGACCAGCTTGACCCAGCCGTTGCCGGCGGCGGCCTGCTCGGCCACCACCGCGGCCACCTCGGCCGCGCCGACCTCCACCCCGATGTCCCGCAGATAGCGCTTCGGTGGCGCGACGTGCCGGCCGGCGCGGGCCAGTCGCGGCAGCTCCGGGTCGTCGTCGAGCTCCGGGTACGGGTACGGCGAGCCGGCGTCCCGGATGGCCAGCACCCCGGCGTCCCGGTCGATACGGGCCTGCTCCCGGGCCTGGTCGAGGGAGGTGATCGGGGCGCCGCCCCGGGCGATGCCGATGTGGCAGTGGGCGTCGGTCAGGCCGGGGAGCACGAAGCCGCCGTCGGCGACGGTCTCCGCGCCCGGCACCGGCTCGAAGGTGACCCGGTCGCCGATCAGCCAGAGATCCCGGACCTCGTCGTCCGGCAGGAGCACACCGCGCACATGCAGAGCCATGTGCACAGTCCTACCCGATCACTCCCCGTTCGTGGCGAGCAGGTCGCCGTGCCGGGTGGTACGGGCGGGCACGACGACGGCCCCGCCACCACCGGTGTGACGGGGCCGTCGGAGGTCGGTGACCGCGGTCAGCGAGGGTTCTTGTCCCCGCCCTTGCCGAGCTTGTTGAAGTCGATCTTCGGGAGCTTGAAGCCCGGCGGCAGGCCCTGGCCACCGGCCAGGTCCCCCGGGTCCAGGCCCGGCGGGAGCTGCGGCATGCCGCCCGGGAAGCCGCCCGGCAGGCCGGCGCCGGTACGCGGCCGGCCGCCGCCCTTGGTGCCCTTGCGCTTGTTCTTCGGCGACTTGGTCGCCTTGCGCCGACCGCCTCCGGGCAGGCCCATCATGCCGCCCATCTGCTTCATCATCTTCTGCGCGTCGGCGAAGCGGTTGAGCAGCTGGTTGACGTCCATCACCGCGACGCCGGAGCCGTTGGCGATCCGGGCCCGCCGGGACCCGTTGATGATCTTCGGGTTGGTGCGCTCGGCCGGGGTCATCGACCGGATGATCGCGGTGACCCGGTCGAAGTGCTTGTCGTCCAGCTCGGCGAGCTGGTCCTTCATCTGGCCCATGCCGGGCATCATGGCCAGCACGTTGGCGATCGGACCCATCCGCCGGACCGCGATGAGCTGATCGAGGAAGTCCTCCAGGGTGAAGGTCTCCCCGCCCATCAGCTTGGCGGTCATCTTCTCCTTCTGATCGGTGTCGAAGGCCGCCTCGGCCTGCTCGATCAGCGTGAGGACGTCGCCCATGCCGAGGATCCGGCTGGCCATCCGGTCGGGGTGGAAGACGTCGAAGTCCTCCAGCTTCTCGCCGGTGGAGGCGAAGAGGATCGGCTGGCCGGTGACCTCCCGGACCGACAGCGCGGCACCACCGCGGGCGTCGCCGTCGAGCTTGGAGAGGACCACACCGCTGATGCCCACGCCGTCGCGGAACGCCTCGGCGGTGCGCACCGCGTCCTGCCCGACCATCGCGTCGATGACGAAGATGACCTCGTCGGGTTGGACCGCGTCACGGATGTCGGCGGCCTGCTGCATCATCTCGGCGTCGATACCGAGCCGACCGGCGGTGTCGACGATCACGATGTCCCGGGCGGCTCGCTTGGCGTGCTCGATCGAGTCGCGCGCCACCTGCACCGGGTCGCCGACGCCGTTGCCGGGCTCCGGGGCGTACACCTCCACGCCGGCCCGGCCGCCGAGGACCTGGAGCTGCCCGACGGCGTTGGGGCGCTGCAGGTCGGCGGCGACCAGCAGCGGCTGGTGCCCCTGGGTCTTGAGCCAGCGGGCCAGCTTGCCGGCGAGGGTGGTCTTACCGGAACCCTGGAGACCGGCCAGCATGATCACGGTCGGCGGGTGCTTGGCGAACTGGAGTCGCCGCCCCTCGCCGCCGAGGACGGCGACCAGCTCCTCGTTGACGATCTTGATGATCTGCTGGGCCGGGTTGAGGGCCTGGGAGACCTCGGCGCTCCGGGCCCGCTCCTTGACGTTCGCGATGAAGCCCTTGACCACCGGCAGGGCGACGTCGGCCTCCAGCAGCGCCATGCGGATCTCGCGCGCGGTGGCGTCGATGTCGGCGTCGGTGAGCCTGCCTTTGCCGCGGAGCTTGGTGAAGATCCCGGACAGGCGGTCACTCAAGGTGTCAAACACACGAACATCCCGTTTGTCGTCTTCGGCGGGCACAATCAGCCAGCGCGCACACGGCCGGCTACCCGCAAGGGTAACGGTCCCACCTCCCCGATGCTTCCCGCCGGCGCGGCCCGCCCATCACGGGCACCCGCGCCCGCGGCGGTGCCATGGCGCAGCTGGGTATCGCTCAGTGCTTGGGCTTGGGCTTGGGCTTGGGCTTGGGCTTGGGCTTGGGCACCAGCAGGTACACCTGCACGTGCTGAAACCGCTCTTCCTGCACGATCTGAAACAGCTTGCTCAGCGTCGCCGCCCGGTCCTGCGGCATCTCCGACCAGGGCTGCTGCCTGGCACTGGTACTCACCAGCCAGATCCGTTTGTGATCACCGAGACAGCTGAGGGCGACGTCGCACTCCTGCCCCGCGAAGCTGCCTCGCTCGGCGGGCGACCGAGCCAGGAAGATGTCCGCCGGAAGGCCACCGTCGCGCAGTTCGTAGGCCATGGCCAACCGGGGCGGTCGGGCCAGCCCGGCGTAGGCGATCGCGTCCCCGGGACGCACGTTGGGGGCGATCATCCGGGCGGCGGACCGGAAGTCGGGCTCCCACTCGACGACCGGCTCGCGTACCTCGCGTTGCCCCGGAAGAGCCAGCAGGATCAATCCGGGCAACGCCGCGACCGCCACCAGCAGTTGCGGCCACGACCGGCGAAAGACCAGCCGGGTCATGGCATGGAGGCCGCCCGCCGCCAGCAGCGCCCACGCCGGGAGGGTGAACAGGAAGTACCGGTAGAGGAAGAGGTGCAGCAGCGGAAACGTGACGAACGTGAACAGCGGCGGAAACAGTGCCCAGACGAGCAGGGCGACCAATGTTCCCCGGCGCCGGACGAACGGCAGCGCGAGGAGGCCGAGCAACCCGAGAGCGCAGACCGCTGCTGCTGCCCGATACGAGCCGAACAGCCGCTCGGGCAGCTCGACGACCGTCGCTCCGTCCGCCTTGATCCAGTGTATGGAACCGGACTGGTCCGAGCCGGAGTGGATCAACGGCAGCGCCACGGCAGCGATCAGCGCCAGCGCCCCCAGGTACTTCCACAACCGCACGTCCCGCTCGGACCGCTGATAGCGCAGCCAGAAGATGATCGCGTGCGCGGCGAGGACCAGCCCGGCGACGAGGTGGAAGGCACAGGCCAGCACCATGCTGAAGCTGTAGGCGAACCACCACGGCCACCGCGGTCGCTCCAGCGAGACCAGCAGCAGCGCGGTACCGAGGGTGACGGCGGCTATGGACAGCGCGTACGGCCTGGCCTCCTGCGCGTACCGGCTGACCGACGGCACGAGCCCGAAGATGACGCCCGCGGCCAGCCCGGCGTACCAGTCGAACAGCCGCTGGCCGACCAGTGCCGTGCAGCCGGCCGCGCAGCTCATCGCCACGAGCGAGGGCAGCCGGAGCATGCTGGGGTCATCCCCCACCAGCGACACCCAGCCGTGCATCAGCACGTAGTACAGCCCGAGCACCCGGTCCACGTGGTCGAGCAGTCTCGACAATTCCGTCCAGTCGAGGTTGGCGGCGTGCCAGGTGGCGTACTCGTCGTTCCACAACTGTCGATCAGCGATGCCCCGCGCGCCGATGGCGAGCGTGAGCGAGGCCGGCAGCAGGAAGATCAGCGCCTGTTGCCAGGACGGGTAGCGGACGGACCGCTCCACGACAGTCGGCGCATTCTCCCTGGCCGGCGGAATGGGCCGCGTCACCCGGGGCATGATGACCGTGCCCGCGGTCGTCCTCGGCAGGACCTCGGTCACCGCGTCGGATCGGGGACGCGGCCGGGCGGCGTTCTCGTTCGTCAGCATGCCGGATTCGCCGCCGCCAGGCCGGACTTGAACGCGGCGAGGTTCGCGGGGGTGTCGTCGAACCGCCAGTCGCCCTGCCGGACGACCTGGTACCAGATGAAGCCGGCGACGCGAGGGTTGTCCCGCAGCCAGGGGCCGAAGCGTCTGAGCCAGGTCTCCTTCTCCGGCCCCGGCTGCACCCCCACCTCGGTCAGCAGGATCTTCTTCCGGGTCAGCGCGTACACCTGCTTCAACGTCGCCCGGTAGGTGGTCTCCGGCGTGGTCTCCCGCACCCCGTATCCGGTCACGCCGACGATGTCCACGTACTTGTCACCGGGCCAGAACTCCTTGATCGTGCGGCTGTCTGCGCCACGCAGAATGTTCGGCGACCACACCCACAGCGCGTTGGTGGCGCCCGCGGTCCGGAAGATGTCCACGACGTGCCGTCAGGCCGTGATGAACTCACCCCAGCGGTTCCCGTTGCGCGTCCCCCACGGGTACCAGTGGCCGTTCATCTCGTGACCGAACCGGATGAGGATCGGCTTGCCGTAGGCGACCACCGCCCGGGCGATGGCCGCGTAGCGCTCGTCCCATCGCCCGTCGATGGTGCTTGCCAGCGTCCACGCCGGCTGCGTACGCCCTGACGTGTTGTGCCACGGTTCCATTGCCAGCAACGGGGTTCCCGGCACCTCGGCGAGCCGCTTTGCCGAGATCCCCTTCTCCACCGAGGCGAACAGCTGCACCACCGAGGGCCGGCATTTCAGCTTCAGCGCGACGTCAGCCAGAGCGGCATCCGCGGGGTCGTGCGTCGTGATGCCGAAGAGGACCTGGTCGCCCAGCAACTCGTCCACGTCCGCCACCACGGGACCGTCTGCTTGCGGGGTGGAGCCGGCCGACGGGGCCTGGGAACCCGACAGATTCCGGGGGGCGCCCCGGTCCGTGTCGCCGCCGCACGCCGCGAGCGGAACCAGCGCCGCGAGCACCACCGTGGCCGCCAGCAGTCGCCTCCGGCGGAATGCCATGTCACTCACCGCCTTCCCCCCACGGTGGGCGGCTGCACCAGCGCGTGCCGCGGGGAGGCGGGGCGCTCGGGCTGCTCGCCCCGGTCGTGCCCGGCTCGTTCCGCCGGGTACCGGCTGGTGCCATGGCCGTGCCGGTTCTGGTCGTGGCCGAGGTGCCTCGGCTGGTAGGACGGCCCCGCCTGCGCTGCCGGCCGCGAATGCGCCCGGGGAGACGCCGGTGGCTGTGGCCGCACCGGATCCTGGCGGTTCCGGGCCACCCAGACGGCCGTCGGCATCCAGGCGGCGGCCGGCCCGGCGACCCGCGACGCGGACGCCGCGACCGGGACGTGACCCGGCGCGACCTGTACAGAAACCGGTCCCACGGGTACGCGAGGCACGTCCACTCGCGCAGCCGAGTCCAGCCGGGCGGGAGCGGGAGCCGGGGAGACCGGGATCGGGGGCGGGGTGGGCGGGAAGCTCGGCCGGATGCCGTACGAGGGGGTGAGCAGCGGCGCCACCATGTACAGCTGCACGCCGGCGAGGAGTGCCGTCGTCCACAGCGGACCGATGCCGTACTGCGGGAATCGGAGCGCGAGGCCAGCCCAGAGCAGCAACTGCACCGCGACGATCCAGGTGCGGATCAGCCGGGAGACCCGCTCCGGCGCACCCTTCTTCTTCGCCTTGGGCATCCGGCCGGCGGCACCGGTCGGCACCCACTCCTGCACCTTGGCCCGGAGCGCATCGCAGATGGCGATGACGTGACAGGCGGAGTTGATGAGGCAGAGCCGGAAGATGGACGGCCGCCAGCCACGGGCCATCATCGGGAAGACGAGCAGGGTGGCCAGCACGGCGGGCACCATCGGCAGGTAGTTGCGCGGTAGGACCCGGTCCGGGAAGAACCAGAGCATGGTCAGGGTGGGGAACGGCCCGGTGATCAACAGGCCTGCCGACGCCATGTAGTACAGGAAGGCGGCCCAGAACGCAGTTCGTTGCTGCCAGTTGAACTTGGCGTCGCGGAAATGCTTCTCCGTCATCAGCAGCATCGATGAGC
The DNA here is from genome assembly GCF_047921505.1 of Micromonospora sp. SL1-18. Classification (NCBI taxonomy): domain Bacteria; kingdom Bacillati; phylum Actinomycetota; class Actinomycetes; order Micromonosporales; family Micromonosporaceae; genus Micromonospora; species Micromonospora sp. SL1-18. The sequence goes on from NZ_JBLROA010000007.1 coordinate 30,435, forward strand.
GGCACCACCGCTGCTGCTGGTTGGTGATCGCCGCCCAGGTGTCGGGCGCGACACCCTTGGCCAGCGCGAGCGGCAGGTACCGGGTCTCCCAACCGCCGGTCCACAGCTTCACGCCGGAGTTCACGTCCTCGCCCAGGGGAACCCGGGCGAATCCGCCCACCGCCTCCACCGCCTCCCGCCGGTAGACCACGTTGGTGCCGGCACAGATGGCCGCCCGCCAGACATCCCGGGCCGGCTGGATCCAACGAAAGAAGATCTCCTGGAGACTGCCGGCGCCTCGCTGGACGTAGTTCATCCACGGTTCGACGTCGAAGTACTGGGCGGTCTGCACTATGCCGATCCGCGGTTCGGCCTGCATGTACGGCACAGTCTCGTACAGGAAGTCCGGGCGGGGCGCGAAGTCCGCGTCGAACACCGCACCGAAGCGGCCGATCGAGTACTCAAAGGCGTTGATCATATTGCCCGCCTTCTTCAACCAGCCACGCTCACCCTCCTGCGGCGGGCGGCCGGGCACCGGATCCCTGCGTCGCATGTAGACGAAGCCGTGCTTGATGGCGAGTTGCTCGACCTCGGGTCGCCGGTCACCGTCGTCGAGCAGGTACCGCATGACCGGCGCGTGCCACTCGATCGCGGCGACCGCCCGGCACGTGTTCTCCAGCACGGCCATGGGTTCACCGCAGATCGGCACCCAGATGTCGACCGTGTCCGCCGGATCCGGGCGGTACTGCGAGACGATCGCCTGGTGCTTCGGCAGGGTCAGCCGCGGACGGTGGCTGCGCAACCAGAAGTTCACCAGCACCGGCATGATCATGATGGGCAGGAAGAGCAGGGCGGGCGTGGTCCACGGCGCCTTGAGGGCCACCATCACGTAGCCATACAGGATGCCGAGGGCGCTGACGAAGATCCACGCGAAGATCCACGGCTTCGGCTTCTGGAAATAGCTGTACTTCTCCTGGTCCGTCGGCGGCTGCGGTAGGTACAGGACACCCTCGGTGTCCTCCGTGGCGCGCGAGGACAAGCCGTGCCGGTCACGCATGTGAGACGTTCCCTTCAGCGGCACGTGCTATGCCGACTGCTCAGAAGATGGGCAAACAGCACATCCCCGTGCCATCCGCCCAGCGCACACAAAGGTGAACGCGAAAGGCTCGCTTCGGATACGTCACGTTCGCCAAAGCCGGCGCGGAATGCACCGTTTTGCGGTAATTCACCCCGGCGTTCGCCGGCTGGACGTGCCGCCACCGCACCGCCAGATGGCCAGGTCCTGGTAGACCGTTCAGCTCAGCGGGAGGTCACGACACGACCAGCCCCGACTGGTACGCGAAGACCACCAACTGCGCCCGGTCCCGGGCACCCAGCTTGACCATGGCCCGGCTGACGTGGGTACGCGCGGTGGCCGGGCTCACCACCAGCCGCTCGGCGATCTCGGCGTTGCTCAGCCCCTCGCCGACCAGCCCCACCACCTCCCGCTCCCGGTCGGTCAGCGCATCGAGCTGCGGGTGCGGCCGGGGCACCCGGGCCGGCCGGATGGCGAACTCCCGGACCACCCGCCGGGTCACCGACGGCGACAACAGCGCCTCCCCTTCGGCGACCAGGCGGATCGCCCGCAGCAGCTCGGCCGGACGGGTGTCCTTGGTCAGAAAGCCGCTGGCTCCGTGGCGGAGCGCGTCGAAGACGTACTCGTCCAGCTCGAAGGTGGTCAGCACGATCACCCGGGTGCCGGCCAGCCCGGAGTCGGCGACGATCCGCCGGGTCGCCTCGATGCCGTCGACGCCCGGCATCCGGACGTCCATCAGCACCACGTCGGGGCGCTCCCGCCGGGCCAGCTCGACCGCACCGAGTCCGTCGGCCGCCTCGCCCACCACCGCGAGGTCGTCCTCGCTCTCCACCAGGGCGCGCAGCCCGATCCGGACCAGATCCTGGTCGTCCGCGAGCAATACGGTGATCATTCGGTCTCCTCCAGCGGAAGTGTGGCGTACACCCGGAAGCCGCCGGTGGAGGCGGGGCCGGCGGTGAACGAGCCGCCCAGCGCGGTGACCCGCTCCCGCATGCCGGCGAGGCCGTACCCGTTGGGTCCGGGCGGCGGGGCGGCCGCGGCGCGGCCGGTGTCGGTGACCTCGACGGTGACCTCGGTGGGCGCGTACCGGAGCCGGACGGTGGCGGTGGCCGGTCCGGCGTGGCGCAGCACGTTGGTCAGCGCCTCCTGCACCACCCGGTACGCGGCCAGATCCACCGCCACCGGCAGCACCCGCGGCTCCCCCTCGACCTCGACGGTCACCGGCACCCCGGCACCGGCCAGCCGCTCGCGCAACTGCGGGACCTGGGCCAGCCCGGGAGCCGGCGCCCGCTCGTCGACCGCCTCGTCGCGCCGGACGACGGTGAGGGTGACCCGCAGTTCGTCCAGCGCCTCCTTGCTGGTCCGGCTGATCGCGGTCAGCGCCGCCTCGGCCTGCTCCGGCCGCTTGGCCAGCAGGTGCAGCGCGATCTCCGCCTGCATGTGGATGGCGGCGAGGCCGTGCCCGACCACGTCGTGCACCTCCCGGGCCACCCGCAGCCGCTCCGCATCGGCCAGCCGGCGGGCCTCGTCCACCCGGCTGCGGGCCGTGTTCTCCCGGACCAGCCGCACCGTGGTCCCGATCGCGAACGGCACCGCCACCAACGCAGCGGCGGGCATCAGACCGAGCAGGCCCGTCGGGCGTGCCCCGACGAAGACGTGGACCAGCAGCACGGCCAGGGCGAGGCCGCACGCCAGCGCCGCGGTCCGCAGCGGCCGGTACGCGGCCACCGTGTACACCACGAGGAGGAACGAGAACAGGATCGGCCCGTACGGGTAGCCGAGCACCAGGTACGCCGTGGTCGCCACGGTGACCACCGTGAGGACGGCCAGCGGCCACCTCCGCCGCCCGGCCAGGGCCAACGCGGCCACCACGACCAGCGGATAGGTCGCCGGGCCGGTGCTCATCCCTTGTTTGAGGCCCGCCGGCCCAGTGCCCAGCAGCCCGATCGCGAGCAGGGCCAGGGCGAGGAGGGCGTCGAAGACGCCGTCGCCCCACCCGGTCCGGTTCCGATCCACGCCGTCCCTCCCCCGCATGGCTCAGCCGATGTCCCGCCGCCGCAGCAGCGCCCCGCCGATCGCCGCGAACGCGACGAGATAAGCCGCCACCACCAGCGCCGCCTGCCCGCCGCCGACGGTCGACGCGACCCCGGGCGTGTCCCCAGGGGCACCCAGCGCCGCCGCCAGCGATCCGGCGTTAGGGCCGGGCAGCCCCTTCTGCACCTGCGCCACCCAGTCGAGCAGGGGTGCGGCGAGCGCGGCGAGCAGGTTCTGCACCGCGAGCATCCAGACCAGCCCCAGCCCGACGGGCAGCGCCACCGCGCGCAACGCGACCGCGAGCACCGCACCGAGCATGGCCCACATCGTGGCGATCAGCCACCCCCCGCCGATGCCGGTCAGCAGGTCACCGGCCGACGGCCAGTGGACCGGCTTCGACTCGGCGACCGCGATCAGGGCGCTCGCCACCGCGCCGACGGCGAAGACCGAGAGCACCACGGCCAGGGCGGCGGCCGCCAGGACGAGCAGCTTGCCCGCGTACACCTCCAGCCGGGTGGGGCCCTGGGTGAGCACGGTCTTCCAGGTGCCCCAGGCGTACTCGCCGCCGACCGTGAGCACGCCCAGGATCAGCACGATCGCGCCCAGGAAGACCGGCAACCCACCGAGTGAGTTCCCGACCAGCCGGTCGGGCAGGAGCATCGGCAGCGTGCGGTCGCTGTTCGGGCCGGTCGTGCCGCCGGCGATGCTCGCGTACGGAAAGACGTAGGTGAAGATCAGCGTGAGCACCAGCGTGATGGCCAGCAGCAGCCAGGACGCCGGCCGGCGGACCAGCTTGGCCGCCTCGGCCCGGAAGCTACGCGACATCGGCCGTTCCCTTCTCGATAAGGTCGAAGAAAACCTGTTCCAGATCCCGCTCTCGGGGGCGCAGCTCCCGCACCGCCACCCCGACGCCGACCATCTCGGCGTTGACCCAGGCGGCCCGGTCCGGCTCGACGGAGAGCTCCAGCCCGCCGTCCACCACCCGGACCCGCTCGACGCCGACCAGTTCCCGGGCCCGCGCCGCCGCCTGGTCGAGCGGGTCGGCGAGCACCCGCAGCACGGCCGCGCCACGCAGGTCGGCGACGCTGCCCTCGGCGATCAACCGCCCCCGGGAGATCACCCCGACCCGGTCGCAGAACTGCTCGACCTCGCCGAGCAGATGGCTGGAGACCAGTACGGTGCACCCGCCCGCGCCGAGCCGGCGGATGAGGATGCGCATGTCCGCCATGCCGGCCGGGTCGAGGCCGTTGGTCGGCTCGTCGAGGATTAGCAGGCGCGGGTCCTTGAGCAGGGCCGCGGCCACGCCGAGCCGCTGCTTCATGCCCAACGAGTAGCCGGCGTACCGGTCGCCGGCCCGGTCGGTGAGGTCGACCAGGTCGAGCACCAGCGCCACCCGGTCCGCGCCGACCCCGGCGTAGCGGGCGAGCACGCACAGGTTGTCCCGTCCGGACAGGTACGGATAGAAGGCCGGTCCCTCGATCAGCGCCCCGACCCCGGTGAGCCGGCCGGTGCCGGGCGGCCGGCCGAGCAGTCGTACCGTGCCAGCGGTGGGGCGGACCAGCCCGAGCAACATGCGCAGGGTGGTGGTCTTGCCGGCACCGTTCGGGCCGAGGAAGCCGTACACCTCGCCGGGGTGGACGGTCAGGTGGAGATCCTCGACGGCGGTCAGTGGGCCGTACCGCTTGGTCAGCCCTTCGGTGTGCACTGGCAGGTTCATGCCCCGAGCGTGCCGCTCGCCGTGGCGCGCATCGTCGCCCCGCGAGCGACACCTCGCCTACGCTCCGGGACGTACCCCGGGGCCGATGTCAAGAAGGGGCCTCTCCTCTACCGGATGGGTCAACAAGGCCCCCTCCTCACACGGCGGCGAGGACGGCGGCCTCGATGCGGGCCCGGTCGGCCGCCGAGGGCCCGGCGCCGACCAGGTAGAACGCGTCGACCACGTCGCCACCGAGGGTGGAGATCCGGGCCGCCCGCACCTGTGCGCCGGCCTCGTCGAGCGCGCAGGCGACCCGGTAGAGCAGCCCGGCCGCGTCGGCGGCGCGCAGCTCCAGCAGCACCGCGTCGGTGGCCGCCTCGCGGTGCCAGACCACGCGGGGCGCGGCGCCCTGGTGGCGGGCGGCGGAGGCCCGACGGCGCAGCCGCTGGGTGACCGAGACGTCGCCGGCCACCGCGCGGCGCAGGTCGGCGGTGAGCGCGACGGGGTCGGGCGCGAGGCCGTAGCGGGGCTGCACCCGGCACTCGACCAGGGCCCGGCCGTAGACCGTGGCGGCGTCCGCGGAGATCACCTCCAGCCGGTGCAGCGCCAGGCACCCGGCCACCGTCGCGAGCAGCCCCCGCCGGTCCGCGGCGGCCACCGACACCCGGTCGTCGGCCAGGCGTACGACCGGCAGCGGCCCCGCCACCAGGGCCGGGTCCGGGGCCGGGGGCGCGGGCAGGGCGCCGGTGTCCAGGGCGGTACGCACCCGGTCGACGAGCTCGGCGATCAGCCGTCCCTTCCAGTCGGACCAGGCGGCCGGACCGGTGGCGGCGGCGTCGGCGCGGACCAGCGCGTGCAGCAGGTCCAGGGTGGTGGTGTCGTTGACCAGCTCGGCGACCCCGGCGATGGTCTTCGGGTCGGACAGGTCGCGTCGGGTGGCCACGTCGGGCAGGAGCAGGTGCAGCCGGACGAGCTTTCCGATCAGGGTGGCGTCGGCCTCGGGCAGCCCGATCCGGGCGGCGACCGCCTCGGCGATCGGCGCTCCGGCCGTGCTGTGGTCCGCGACGGCGGCGTCGGGCCCGCCGGCCCGCCCGGTGGAGCCTTCGCCGGGCAGGCCCTTGCCGACGTCGTGCAGCAGCGCGCCGAGCAGCAGCAGGTCGGGCCGGTCCACCTCGCGGGTGTGCCGGCTCGCCTCGTACGCGGACTGCACCAGGTGCCGGTCGAGGGTGAACCGGTGCACGGGGTTGTGCTGGGGCAGGCTGCGCAGCCGGGTCCACTCGGGCAACCAGCCGTCGACCAGGCCGTACCGGTCGCAGGTCTCCCAGGCGGACACCAGCCCGGTACCCGCGCCGAGCAGGGTGATCAGCGCGGCGCGGGCCGCCGGCGGCCATGGTGCGGGCAGCGGCGGGCAGTACGTGGCCAGCCATTCGCAGGTGGCCCGGGCGATCGGCAGCCCGGTGGTGGCCGCGGCGGCGGCGACCCGCAGCGACAGGCTCGGGTCGGGGCGGGCCCCGATGGCGGTGCGGGCGAGCACCAGTTCTCCGTCGTGCTCGACCACGTCCCGGGCGACGGGCCGGCGCAGCGGCCGGCCGTCGGCCCCGCGCCGTCGGCCCGAGCGAAGCCGGTCGGCGGCCCGCCAGGCGTCGTCCAGGGCGTGGCTGACCGTCCGCGCGTCCCCGGCGACCCGCCGCAGCAACACGTCACCGTCCGCACCGCCACGCAGCGGCTCGTCACCCCCGCCGCCGAGCGGGAATCCGCGCACGACGGCCCCAGCGCCGACGGCTCCAGCGACGGCTTCAGGTCGTTGCGCGGCGTCAGACGCGCCGAGCTGGAGTTGTCGCAGTTGCGCGGCGTCAGACGCGCCGAGCTGGAGTTGTCGCAGCCCGAGCTGCTTGGCGACGCCGTCGCGTTCCTGGGCGACGAGGCGGTCCACCCGGCGGCCGGCCTGCTGGTGCAGGGCGTCGCGGGTGTCGAGCAGTCGCCGGTGGGCGGCGCGTACGGCCGGCCGCAGGGAGTCGGTGACACCGGCGGTGGCTATGGCGCGCAGGATACCCACGTCGCGCAGCCCGCCGGCGGCCTCCTTCAGGTCGCCTTCGAGCAGGAAGGCCAGTTCGCCGTGGGCCGCCCAGCGGGCGGTGGTGATCTCCCGCAGCCGCGTGAGCTGTCGCACGGCGGTCCGCCGCCACTGATCGGTGGCGGTACGGGTGAGCTGGTCGGCGAGCGACCGGTCCCCGGCGAGGTAACGGGCGTCGAGCAGGCCGAGGGCGACCTTCACGTCGTCCCGGGCGACGGAGAGCGCCTCGGCGACGGTGCGGACCGAGTGGTCGAGCCGCAGCCCGGCGTCCCAGATCGGATACCAGAGCGAGCCGGCCAGTTCCTCGATGCCGGGCACCCCGGCGTGCAGCAGGATCAGGTCCAGGTCCCCGTACGGCGCGCACTCCCGCCGCCCCAGCCCGCCGACCGCCACCAGCGCGATCCCCGCCCGGCGGGGAAACACCGACCGCAACCAGCCGTCGATCGCCTCCGCCCGCGCCCGCCGCGCGTCCGCCCCGACCCCGCCCGGTACGCCCACGACCTCGTTGATCAAGGAGTTCGCGTCTCCGTTGCCGGGGTGCCCGGACGCATTCTCCTTGATCAACGAGGTCATCGAGGCGTTCCCGGTCAGACGGCGTCCAGGCCGCGCTCGCCGGTACGGACCCGGACGACCTCCTCGACAGCGGTCACCCACACCTTGCCGTCGCCGATCTTGCCGGTCCGCGCGGCGGCCACGATGGCGTCGACGATCTTGTCCACGTCCACCTCGTCGGTGAGCACCTCGACCCGGATCTTGGGCAGGAACTCGACCGTGTACTCGGCACCCCGGTAGACCTCGGTGTGCCCCTTCTGCCGCCCGTAGCCCTGGACCTCGCTGACGGTCAGGCCGGCCACGCCGAGGGCGTGCAGCGCCTCCTTCACCGCGTCCAGCTGGTACGGCTTGATGACCGCGGTCACCAGCTTCATGTCCATCCTCTCCATCCCAGGAACGTTAACCGGCGACCTTCTCGCTGACCGGCTCGGCGGGCTCGTCCACCTCGTCGGTGGCGGTCGGGACCGGCCTGGCGGCGCCGATCCCGGCCATCGCGAACGCGCCGCCGGCGCCGCCGCCCGTGGTCGTCGACAGGTCGTACGCGCTCTCCGCGTGCTCGGCCACGTCGATGCCGTCGATCTCGGCCTCGCGGGAGACCCGGAACCCGATCGTCTTGTCGATCACGAAGCCGAGGGCGAAGGCGACCGCGAAGGAGTAGACCGTCACGATCAGCGCACCCAGCGCCTGCCTGCCGAGCAGGGTGGCGTCGCCGCCGACCAGCAGGCCGTCGCTGCTCACCAGCGAGCTGACCGAGGCCGTGCCGAAGAGGCCGATCCACAGGCAGCCGATCCACCCGCCGACGAAGTGCACGCCGACCACGTCGAGGGAGTCGTCGTAGCCGAACCGGTACTTCAGGCCCACCGCGAGGGCGCAGGCCGCACCGGCGACCAGACCCAGCAGCACCGACGCGGCCGGGGTGATGAACGCGCACGCCGGGGTGATCGCGACCAGGCCGGCCACCGCACCGGACGAGGCGCCGACCAGGGTCGGCCTGCCGTCGCGTACCCACTCCACCGCGAGCCAGCCGAGCAGCGCGGCGGCCGTGGCCACCTGGGTGTTGATGAAGGCCAGCGCGGTGACCCCGTCGGCGGTCAACTCGGAGCCGGCGTTGAAGCCGAACCAGCCGAACCACAGCAGCCCGGCGCCGAGCGCGACCAGCGGGACGTTGTGCGGCTTGGCGTTCTCCCGCGGCCAGCCGACCCGCCTGCCGAGGACCAGCACCAGCGCGAGCGCCGCGGCACCGGCGTTGATGTGCACCGCCGTACCGCCGGCGAAGTCCAGGGCACCGATGTCCCCGCCGATCAGACCGCCGCCCCACACCATGTGCGCGACCGGGAAGTAGACCAGGGTGGCCCAGCCGAAGGCGAACACCAGCCAGCCGGCGAACCTGGTCCGGTCGGAGAGCGCCCCGCTGATCAGGGCCACGGTGATGACAGCGAACATCATCTGGAAGGCGATGAACACGTAGAGCGGGATCCCGGTCTCGCCCCACAGGTCGCTCTCCCCGACGAACGTCTTGGTGCCCAGGTACTGGCCCAGGTCGCCCCAGAACCTGCCACCCTCACCGAACGCCACGGTGAACCCGTAGAAAAGCCAAAGGATGCTGATGAGCCCGATGGACGAGAAACTCATCATCATCATGTTGAGTACGCCCTTGGACCGGTTCAACCCGCCGTAGAACAGGGCGAGACCCGGCGTCATGAGCAGCACGAGCGCAGACGACAGGAGCAACCAGGCGGTGTTGCCGGTGTTGATCTCCACGCTGCCTCCTCCCGATGTGGATGTCCTCCCTCCGGCTGAGGACTGGGCAGCGTCGCCCGTCAGCCGGCTGCGCGGCAGCTTGCTCGCCGGCTGTTTCCGCCACCGGCCCCGCGCGATTTCCACCTCGTGACGGATTGTTTCCGCCGTGTGAAGAAACCCCGCTGAGGCAGGCGTGAAGATCAGCGCAGGGCGTACTCCAGGGCGTGGCGCTCGTAGTCGAGGAGGCGGAGGTCGCGCATGGGGCGGCGGAGGTGGCCCTTGTGCACGATCCGGACGAAGGCCGGCTCCCCGGCCGCGGCCATCCGGCGGATGCCCTCCACGTGGTCCACGATCCGCTTCCGGATGGTCCGGATCAGCCGGTGCCGGTCGCGCGGGATCAGCCCGTACGCGTCGGCGAACAGCCGCAGCCGGCGCGGCCGGTCCGGGCGCTTCCAGCCGAGGGTGATCGAGTCCCGGTCGGAGAAGATCGGCACCCAGGTCCAGGCCGCGTACGCCACGTCGTAGATCCGCGCGCCCGGCGAGGCCAGGTCGAAGTCGATCAGGCCGAGGGTGCCGTCCGGCCGCCAGATCACGTTGTGCGGGGCGGCGTCATGGTGGCAGATGACCTCGGTGTCCGGCGGGGGCGGGCCGAACGAGCGCCAGACCGCCCCCGGCAACGGGGTGAAGCCGTACTGGGCGTCGTGGAACATCCGCAGCATGGTGGCCACGGTCACCAGCGCCTCGTCGGTCACCCAGTGCGGGGCCAGCGGATACTCGCCGCACTCCCCCTCCAGGTACGACAGGACCTCCCGGTTGCGCTCGTCCATGCCGAGCGCACGGGGAGCGCCGGTGAACCCGACGTACTCCAGGTGCCGCAGCAGCGCGTGCACCGCGGGGGTCCACGGGCCGGCGTTGCGCCGGACCGTGTCGCCCACCCGGACCACGGTGCTGACGTTCCCGCCGTGCAGCGGGATCTCCTGTGAGGTCACGTACGGTCTCCCGAGGCGCGGCGCCGGGTGGTGGCTGGGGTCGCGCCACCCCGCGTACGCGCGATGGTCGCGCCACCCCGCGTAGGCGCGATCGTCAGTCGTCACGTCGAGGCTACGCGTCCCGGGCGAGCGGCTCGGTGCCGAGCAACGCGTCGACGAACTGCGCCGGGTCGAACGGAGCCAGGTCGTCCGGGCCCTCGCCGAGGCCGACCAGCTTGACCGGAATACCGAGCTTGCGCTGCACGGCGATCACGATGCCGCCCTTGGCGGTCCCGTCGAGCTTGGTCAGCACCACGCCGGTCACGTTGACCACCTCGGTGAAGACCCGGGCCTGCTCCAGGCCGTTCTGGCCGGTGGTGGCGTCGAGCACCAGCAGGGTCTCGTCGATCGGGCCGTGCTTCTCCACCACCCGCTTGACCTTGCCCAGCTCGTCCATCAGGCCGACCTTGTTCTGCAGCCGGCCGGCGGTGTCGACCAGCACGGTGTCGACCCTGGTGTCGATGCCCCGCTTGACCGCGTCGAAGGCGACGCTGGCCGGGTCTGCGGCCTCCGGCCCGCGGACCGTCTCCGCGCCGACGCGGCCGCCCCAGGTCTCCAGCTGGTCGGCGGCGGCGGCCCGGAAGGTGTCGGCCGCGCCGAGCAGCACGGTCCTCCCGTCGGCGATGAGCACCCGGGCGATCTTGCCGCAGGTGGTGGTCTTGCCGGCGCCGTTGACCCCGACGACCAGCAGCACCGCCGGCACGTCCACCTTCGGCGCGGTCTTCAGCGACCGGTCCAGGGCCGGGTCGAGGGCGTTGACCAGTTCGGCGGCGAGCAGCGCGCGCAGCTCCCCGGCGGTGCGGGTGCCGAGCACCCGGGTCCGCTCGCGGAGCCGGTCGACGATCTCCCGGGTGGCGTCGATGCCGACGTCGGCGGTGATCAGGCTGTCCTCGATCTCCTCCCAGGCGTCCTCGTCCAGATGCTCCCGGCTGAGCAGGCCGAGCAGGCCCTTGCCGAAGACGTTCTGCGAGCGGGACAGCCGGGAGCGCAGCCGGACCAGCCGGCCGGCGGTGGGCTCGGGAACCTCGATGGTGATCGCCGGGGCCTCGACCACCGGCGGCGGCTCGACCAGCACCCCGGTGGAGACCTCCGGCGCCGCTTCGACCGGCGGAGCGGTCGGCTTCTCCTCGACCCGGGTCTCGACCCCCGTCTCCGACGGCGGCGTGGGGCGCCGGCGGAGCCGGGGCACCACGAGGCTGAGGCCGCCGAGGATCAGCACGCCGAGCACGGCGATGATGATGAGGAGGTATTCCTTCATGCCCGAAATCCTGTCAGATGGCGGCGGCGGCGTCCCACTCACCGCCTGCGTCGGCGAGCGAGCTGCGGGGGTACGCTCGCCGAGCCAGGCGTGCCGGATGCGCCGACCCGGGTAGAAAACTCCCTCGGAGGCACCCCGTGGCCAGCTCCGGCCTGCTCATCGGCCCGTTGCTGCGACGGGTCGTGGGCACGCGGGAGACCAACCTGGGTGGAGACCAACACTCCCGCGGCGTGAGTACGCTCTGCCCGTGGACGATCACCTGCCGGAAGCCCTGCGCGCGGTGGAGGACGAGCTGGCCGCGCTGCTGCGCCGCGGCCGGGCGCTGTCCTGGGAGGTCGCCCGGGAGGTCCACCCCAACCTGGAGCCGAACGCCTACGGCCTGCTGCTCTGGCTGCGCCGGTCCGGCTCGATCCGGCTGACCGACCTGGCTACGCGGCTGGGCGTCGGCAAGGGCACGCTCAGCCGGCAGATCGCCGGCCTGGAAGGGCTGGGCCTGGTCCGCCGCGACCCGGACCCGACCGACCGGCGGGCCGCACAGCTCAGCCTTACCGAGGAGGGCACCCGCCGGTTCGACGCGGCGCGGGCGGCCCGGCTCGGACAGATCCGCCGCACGATGAAGAACTGGCCGAAACGGGACGTCGAGGACTTCGCCCGCCTGTTGCACCGGTTCAACGAGACCTTCTGAGCCCGATCGCCCGGGAATAAGAGCCGCACCACCTCCAGTTGTTGCTTGAGGCAACCAATCCCCACGGATAACGTCTTCTCCCCGGAGGCACTACACGATGACGCAGGCGACAGCGCCCGCCCGGGCGACCGCCGTCGGCATGACCCACCGGCAGATCCTGGAGGCACTCTCCGGCCTGCTGCTGGGCATGTTCGTCGCGATCCTCTCCTCCACGGTCGTCTCCAACGCGCTGCCGCGGATCATCACGGAGCTGCACGGCGGCCAGTCCGCGTACACCTGGGTGGTCACCTCGACGCTGCTGGCGACCACCGCGACCACCCCGATCTGGGGCAAGCTCGCCGACCTGACCAGCAAGAAGCTCCTGGTCCAGCTCGCGCTCGGAATCTTCGTACTGGGCTCGGTGCTGGCCGGGCTCTCCCAGTCCACCGGCGAGCTGATCGCCTGCCGGGTGCTCCAGGGCGTCGGCGCGGGCGGCCTGACCGCCCTCGCCCAGGTGATCATGGCCACGATGATCTCCCCGCGCGAGCGCGGCCGCTACAGCGGCTACCTCGGTGCGGTGATGGCCGTCGGCACCATCGGCGGCCCGCTGATCGGTGGCGTCATCGTCGACACCGACTGGCTCGGCTGGCGCTGGTGCTTCTACGTCGGCGTGCCGTTCGCGGCTCTCGCCCTGGTCGTACTCCAGAAGACCCTGCGCCTGCCGGTGGTCCGGCACCCGGCGAAGATCGACTGGTGGGGTGCCACGCTGATCACCGCGGCCGTGTCGCTGCTGCTGATCTGGGTCACCCTCGCCGGCGACCGGTACGCCTGGATCTCCTGGCAGACCGCCGTCATGGTGGCCGGGGCGGTGCTGCTCGGCGCGCTCGCCATCCGGGTGGAGCAGCGGGCCGACGAGCCGATGATCCCGCCGCGCCTGTTCCGCAGCCGCACCATCACGCTGGCCGTGGTCGCCAGCATCGCGGTCGGCGTGGGCATGTTCGGCGCCTCGGTCTTCCTCGGCCAGTACTTCCAGATCAGCCGCGGCGAGAGCCCGACCATGTCCGGCCTGATGACCCTGCCGATGATCGGCGGCCTGCTGGTCGCCTCCACGGTGGTCGGCCGGATCATCACCAGCACCGGCCGCTGGAAGCGCTACCTGGTCGCCGGATCGGCCCTGCTCACGGCCGGCTTCGCGCTGATGGGCACGCTGCGCGCGGACACCCCGTACTGGCGGCTCGCCATCTTCATGGCGCTGATCGGCCTCGGGCTGGGCATGACCATGCAGAACCTGGTCCTCGCCGTGCAGAACACCGTCGGCGTGCACGAACTCGGAGCGGCCAGCTCGACGGTCGCGTTCTTCCGCAGCCTCGGCGGCGCGATCGGCGTGAGCGCCCTCGGCGCGGTGCTCGGCCACAAGGTCAAGGACTACCTGGCCGAGGGACTGGCCGGGCTCGGCATCCCGGCGTCCAGCTCCGGCGGGGGCGGCACCCTGCCGAACGTGCACACCCTGCCCGCCCCGATCCGCATGGTGGTCGAGTCCGCGTACGGGCACGGTGCCGGGGACATCTTCCTGGCCGCCGCCCCGTTCGGGCTGATCGCCCTGATCGCGGTCGTCCTCATCAAGGAGGTGCCGCTGCGCCGGCACACCGGCGAAGCGATCTCCGCCGAGGTCGAGCGGGAGTCGACCGTGACGGCCGGCGGGGGCATTCCCGTGGTACGCACCGGCAGCCGGGACTGACCCGATGAGCACCTCAGCCGAACGTGAGAGGTACGGCCCGGAGTCCCGCCCGCCACCGTTCGAACGCGGCACGGACGGGCCCCGCGTGGTGCTGGTCGGGGTGGACGGCAGCCGCACCTCGCTGCGGGCCGCCGCGTACGCGGCCGGGCTGGCCCGCCGGCAACGCTCCGGCCTGGTGGTGGTGTTCGTCAGCTCCCCGGCCCCGTACGCGGGCATCATGTCCGGCGTGGTGGCCGGGGCGGTCCAGCAGACCCACGACGAGCTGGCCGCCGAGCTGCGCGACGAGTGCCGGCGCGGCGCGGAGGAGCTGGGCCTGCCGGTCACCTTCCTGTGCCGGCGCGGGGACGCGTACGCCGAGTTGTGCGCGGCGGCCGACGAGTTCCGCGCGGACCTGGTGGTGGTCGGGGCCTCCGAACAGGCCGGGCACCGCCTGGTCGGCTCGGTCGCCACCCGCCTGGTCCGCACCGGCCGCTGGCCCGTCGTGGTGGTGCCCTGAGCGCAAGGAGGGGCCCCCTGTTAACGCCTCGCGTTGTACCCGGGCCCCCTCCTAACATCGCCGGATGGCCTGGAGAGCACCGGACATCAGCCGGAAGAACGAGCCCTACGTCGGCGACGAGCGCACCATGCTCGAAGGCTGGCTCGACTACCACCGCGACACTCTGCTGCTCAAGTGCGCCGGCCTGACCCCGGCCCAGCTCAAGACCCCGAGCGTCGAGCCGTCCAACCTGACCCTGCTCGGCCTGGTCCGGCACATGGCCGAGGTGGAGCGCTGGTGGTTCCGCATTCGGGCCGCCGGCCAGCAGCTCGACAGCCTCTACTGCCCCGACGCCTCGCCCGACGGGGACTTCGACGACGTGGCCGACGCCGACGCGGAGGCCGACTTCGCCACCTACGCCGCCGAGGTCGAGGCGGCCCGGCAGGCCGCCGCCGGCCTCTCGCTGGACCAGACGTTCAGCCGCAGCGGCCGGGACGGCAGCACCGACGACATCAACATCCGCTGGGTGTGCGTCCACATGATCGAGGAGTACGCCCGGCTCAACGGCCACGCCGACCTCATCCGGGAACGAGTCGACGGCGTCACCGGGGCCTGATCCGCCCACGAGATGCGGAATGTCGCGGCCTCCCAGGTCCGGGACACCGCGACATTCCGCATCTCACGGCCGTCCAGCGGCGTCAGTACGCCAGCGCGGCACGCAGGTAGCGCAGGTCGCCCGGGCCGGTCCAGCGGTGCGCCGACAGCCCGGCCACCCGGGCACCCGCGATGTTCCGGTCCTCATCGTCGACGAAGAGCACCCGAGCGGGGGGCGTCTCCAGCGCCTCGCAGGCCGCCTGGAAGTACTCCTTCGCCGGCTTGTTCGCCCCGACGACCGAGGAGTTGACCACCGCGTCCAGCTCGTCAGTCAGGCCCAGCGCGGCGAGGTCGGCGTCGAGCAGGTCGGTGGCGTTGGTGCCCAGCCCCACCCGTACGCCGGCGGCCCGCACCTCGCGGATGAACGCGAGCACGTCCGGGTCGACCTCGCCCCGGTAGCGCTGCCACTCGTCCACCGCCGCGCGGGCCCGGGCCGGGTCGCCCACCGAGGGGGCGAGCGCGTCGGCCACGCTGGTCATCCACTGGGCGTGGCTGACCTGGCCGGTGAGCACCGGCTGGAGCAGGCCCCACGACATGGCGATCTCGCCCAGGACACCCTCGGTGAGCCCGTACTCCCGCTCAACGGCGACGGTCACCGCCGGATCCCAGCGGCGCAGCACGCCGTCGAAGTCCACCAGCAGCGCCGTCGCGCGTTCCCGACTCACTCGTCCTGCTCCTGCCCGTTGTCGTCGGCCCGGTTGAGCCGTTGGCTGATCACCTGGGTGACCCCGCTGCGCATGGTCACGCCGTACAGCGCGTCGGCGATCTCCATGGTCCGCTTCTGGTGGGTGATCACGATGAGCTGGCTCTTCTCCCGCAGCTGCGCCAGCAGCGTGATCAGGCGGCCCAGGTTCACGTCGTCGAGGGCCGCCTCCACCTCGTCCATGATGTAGAACGGGCTGGGCCGGGCGCGGAAGATCGCCACCAGCATGGCCACCGCGGTCAGCGACCGCTCCCCGCCGGAGAGCAGCGAGAGCCGCTTGATCTTCTTGCCCGGCGGCCTGGCCTCCACCTCGACGCCGGTGGTGAGCAGGTCCTCCGGGTCGGTGAGCACCAGGCGCCCCTCACCACCGGGGAAGAGCACCGTGAAGACCTGCTCGAACTCCCGCGCGGTGTCCTCGAACGCGCTGGCGAAGACCTCCAGGATCCGGTCGTCGACGTCCTTGACCACGGTGAGCAGGTCCCGGCGGGTGTCCTTGAGATCCTCCAGCTGCTCGGAGAGGAACTTGTAGCGCTCCTCCAGCGCGGCGAACTCCTCCAGCGCGAGCGGGTTGACCTTGCCGAGCAGGGCCAGCTCCCGTTCCGCCTTGGCGGCCCGCTTCTCCTGCACCGGCCGCTCGTAGCGGACCGGCTCGGGCACCGGCTCGCCTTCCTTCTCGGCGGCC
The DNA here is from genome assembly GCF_047921505.1 of Micromonospora sp. SL1-18. NCBI lineage: Bacteria > Bacillati > Actinomycetota > Actinomycetes > Micromonosporales > Micromonosporaceae > Micromonospora > Micromonospora sp. SL1-18. Next base: position 46,787 of record NZ_JBLROA010000007.1, read on the forward strand.
GCCACGTCCGCCTGGGTGGGCGGGACGAGCTGGTCCGGGCCGTACTCGGCGATCAGCGTCGCCACGTCGAGGCCGAAGTCCTCGGCGGCCTTGGCCTCCAGTTGCTCGATACGCAGCCGCTGCTCGGCGCGGGCCACCTCGTCCCGGTGCACCTGACTGGTCAACCGCTCCAGCTCAGTGCCGAGGCGCTTCGCCGCGCCGCGTACCTCGGACAGCTCGGCCTCGCGGGCGGCGCGCTCGCGGGCCACGGCGTCGCGATGCTCCTCGGCCCGGGCCATGGAGACGGTCAGCCGGGTCAGCGCCTCCCGGGCGCCGCCGACCACGGCCCGGGCGATCTCCGCGCCACGGGTACGGGCCGCGCGGCGGGCCGCCGCGCGCTCCCGCGCGGCCCGCTCGGCGTTCGCCTGCCGCATGAGGGAGTCGGCCCGGCCGGCGATCGAGGAGACCCGCTCCTCGGCGGTACGCACCGCGAGCCGGACCTCCATCTCGTTCTGCCGGGCCTGCGGCACCATCGCGGCGAGCTGGTCACGCTCCTCGGTGGACGGTTCCGCGTCGACCGGGGTGGTCTCGGCCAACCGCAGCCGCTCCGCCAGCTCTTCTAGCGCCTGCAGGTCGCGTTCCCGGGCCGCCTCGGCGCGCGCCCGGGACTCGCCGAGCCGGTCGGTCTCGGCCTTGGCCGACCGCGCGGCGGCGCCCAGCTCGGCCAGCCGGCGGGCGGCGGCGTTACGGTGGCTCTCCGCCTCGCGCTTGGCGGCGGCGGCGTGCTGCACGGCCTCCTTCGCGGCGGCCACCTCGGCCCGCGCCTCGACCAGCTGCTCGCGCAGCTCGGCGCTGGTCCGCTCGGCGGCGAGCCGGTTGGCCCGGGCCTCCTCGACGGCCGCCTGCACCTCGATGAAGCTGGGCGCCTTGGCCGATCCACCGGCCGCCGCGTACGCCCCGACGAGGTCACCGTCCGGGGTGACCGCCTGCAGCTCCGGGTTGCCGGCGACCAACTCGGCCGCGGCGGCGAGGTCGTCGACCAGCGCCACGTCACGCAGCGCCCGATAGACCGCCGGCCGGATCTCGGCCGAGCACTCCACCAGGTCGGGAGCCCAGCGGGCGCCGTCCGGCAGCTTCGGGCGCAGCACGTCGGCGTGGCCGTCCATGCCAGGGCCGGCGGGGCTGCCGATGAGCAGGCCGGCCCGCCCGGCATCGGAGATCTTGAGCAGCCGCATCGCCTCGACGGCCTCGTCGACGCCGGTGACCGCGACCGCGTCGGCGAGCCCGCCCAGGGCAGCGGCGAGCGCTGCCTCGTGGCCGGGTGCGACGGTCAGCAGCCCGGAGAGGCTGCCGAGCAGGCCCGGCACCTGGTCGGCGCGGGCCAGCAGCGCCCCCGCGCCGTCCTTGCGGCGCAGGCCGAGAGCGAGCGCCTCCTCGCGGGCCTTCCAGGTGGCCGCGTCCTTCTCGGCGGCGCGCTCGGCGTCGGCGAGGCTGCGGACCGCGGCCTGGGCCTGCTCGTGGACGGCCACCGCCTCGGCGTGCCGGGCATCCAGGTCAGCGTTGTCCCGGTCGGCCTCGGTGGACTGCTCGGCGACCGCGTCCAGCTCGGCCTGTGCCTTCTCGGCCCGGGCCAGCGCGTCGCCGTGCGCGGCGGCGAGCCGTTCGATCTCCTCGCCGGCGCTGGTGGTGCGGGCCCGGGCCGAGTTGACCTGGCCGGCCAGTCGGGCCAGCCCCTCCCGTCGGTCGGCGATGGCCTTGGCCGCCGCGACCAGTTCCCGCTCGGCGGCGGCGAGCTGCCGTTCCAGCTCCTGCCGGTGCTCGACCGCCTCGGCCAGCCGGATCTGGTCCTCGGTGAGCGCCGCGCGCAGCTCCTCCTCCTGCTCGCGGACCCGCTGCGACTCCGCTTCCAGCTGGTCGGGATCGCGGCCGGGGCGCTCGTCGTCGGGGGTGGCGCTGAGGTGGCGCAGCCGTTCCCGGGCGAGCTGCTCGATGGAGCGGAACCGCTCCTGCAGCGCGGAGAGCTTGTACCAGGTGTCCTGGGCGGCGGCGAGCAGCGGGGCGTCCTCGGCGAGGGCGGACTCCAGTTCGCCGAGGCGGGCCTGCACCTCGGTGTGCTCCGCCTCGATCTGTTCCCGCCGCTCGCGCAGCGCGGTCTCGTCGGCGATCTCCTTGTCGAGCGTGGTGCGCAGGGTGTGCAGGTCGTCGGCGAGCAACCGCAGCCGGGCGTCGCGCAGGTTGGCCTGGATGGCGGCGGCCCGGCGGGCCACCTCGGCCTGCCGGCCCAGCGGCTTCAGCTGGCGGCGCAGCTCGGCGGTGAGGTCGGTGAGCCGGTTGAGGTTGGTCTGCATCGCGTCGAGCTTCCGCAGCGCCTTCTCCTTGCGCTTGCGGTGCTTGAGGACGCCGGCCGCCTCCTCGATGAACGCCCGCCGATCCTCCGGCTTGGCGTGCAGCATGCCGTCGAGCCGGCCCTGCCCGACGATGATGTGCATCTCCCGGCCGATGCCGGAGTCCGACAGCAGCTCCTGGATGTCGAGCAGTCGGCAGGAGTCACCGTTGATCTCGTACTCGCTCTCGCCGGAGCGGAACATCCGGCGGGTGATGGAGACCTCGGTGTACTCGATCGGCAGCGCGCCGTCGGTGTTGTCGATGGTGAGGGTGACCTCGGCGCGGCCCAGCGGCGCCCGGCCGGCGGTGCCGGCGAAGATGACGTCCTCCATCTTGCCGCCACGCAGCGCCTTGGCGCCCTGCTCGCCGAGCACCCAGGCGATGGCGTCGACGACGTTGGACTTGCCGGAGCCGTTCGGGCCGACCACGCAGGTGATCCCGGGCTCCAGCTTCAGCGTCGTCGCGGAGGCGAAGGACTTGAAGCCCCTCACCGTCAGGCTCTTGAGATACACCTTCTCGATCCTCGTCCGGTGGCCGCCGTACCGTCGCCGGCTACGCGGACCTGGTTGACCCGCAGACTAACCCGGGGCCGGGGAGGCCACCGTAAGCGACCCACCGCAGGGCCCGTCGTGTCCGGTTTCGGCGCGTACCGGCACGGCGCGAAAACCCGCAGGTCCTATTGGAGCTTGGTCAGCGCCACGCAATTCCGGGCTCACCCGATCGGGGACGATGCGGCGCGAAAAACAAAAGACGTACGCACAAAGCTGCGCGCCGGCACTGAGGTGTCGGCGCGCTTTTCGTGTGGTGCGATTCAGTTTTCCGACGACCGGGGATCAGGTCAGCGCCGGCTCGGCCAGCCGGAGGAGGTCGTCAGCCTCCGCCGCTGCCGCCGCGAGCCGATCATTCTCGGCGCGCAGACGCGTGATCTCGAACTCCAGTGCCTGAACCCTGGCACGCAGTCGGGTGACCTCGTCGAGCAGGCGCCGGTCGGACGCTGCACCAACGTGGCCGTAGAGGGCCTTCGCCATACTGACTCCTTGATATGCGCTGCCGGAAAGGCCGGCCAACGCGCGCCCATCATGTTCGCGGCTGCCATCCCAGCAAAATGCGGGCATGGCTGGGCGCGACTGGCGACACCTACATATTGAGCCGCAACCCCCTCCTTCGTCAAGTTCTCGCAGGCCGTAGATCATCTTTACGTCGACCTGTCCACTTGTCGGGGGGCTGCCATGAGGCGCGGACACGCTCTGTCCGGACGACATAACTGTACGCCCGGGAATACGTGAACACCTCACCCTCGCCGTCGAGTTCCCCTTAACTCTTTCTTAGCGACGTTGCCGCAGCTCGCGGCGCGCCCGTAGCGTCAGCGCGGCCCGCAACCGACCCGTGGAGGGGACAGGCGTGTACCGCTGGACCGACCCGATCGAACCGGACGGCGTTGCCCGAAATTCGGAGCCACCGGCCGCCGACGGGCCGGCCTGGCTCACCGACCAGCCGGAACCGCGGTCGGCGTACCTCTTCGGGGACGAGCCGGAGCAGCCGGGCGCGGACCCGGCCGACATCGAGATCAACGGCTGGCAGGCCGCCGCCCCGCACGAGCAGTGGCACCCGCACGAGCAGTGGCAGGCCGGCGCTCCGCACGAGCAGTGGCAGGCCGCTTCGACCGGTGGCTGGCCGGCCGAGGGGCAGCAGCCGACGGCCACCTGGGGGCCGGTCACCGACGACTCGCCCGAAAAGCCGGGACGGCACCGCCAGCCGCGTCGGTTCCCGCGCCCCCTCCTGGTCGGCGGCGCCGCCGCCGCGTCGACCCTGGTGGTGAGCCTGGGAGTGGCCGCCCTCGCGCTGCCTGGCGACGACCGGCAGACCGAGCCGTCCGCGGCCGACGGGGTGGTGGCCGTCGCGCCCGACGCCACCGACGCCCCCACCGACGCCCTCACCCCCGCCTCGCCCACCACCACGCCGACCGCCTCCCCCAGCACCGCCCCGAGCAGCGCCCGGCCGAGCCCGACCCGGACGGTCACGCCGAAGCCCAACCGTTCCACCGCCCCCTCCCGCCAGCTCCAGCGCACCGCCACGCCGAGCAGCAGCGCCACCACCTCTACCCGGACCGCCTCGACGACCGGGCTCAGCGCCGAACTTCGGCAGGTGGTCGACCTGGTCAACCAGGAGCGGGCGAAGGCCGGCTGCAAGGCAGTGACCGTCGACGACAAGCTGACGCTGGCCGCCCAGCGGCACAGCCAGGACCAGGCCGACCACCAGACGATGACGCACGACGGCAGCGACGGCAGCGACGCCGGCGCGCGGCTCGACCGGGTCGGCTACGCGTGGCGGGCATACGGCGAGAACGTCGCCTGGAACCAGCAGAGCCCGGCCGCGGTGATGGACGCCTGGATGAACAGCCCGGGCCACCGGGCCAACATCCTGAACTGCTCGTTCACCGAGATCGGCGTGGGTGTGGCGCGGAGCAACGGGCCGTACTGGACACAGGACTTCGGCACACCGCGCTGACCGGCGCGTCGTGACCGGGTCCGCGCTCGTTTGACCGGGTGAGGTACGCCGCGGCCGGCTGATCACACCGACCGGGCCGGCGTACCGGCAGGGGCGGTGGAGTGCCGCCCGCGACCCGGGAGCTGACGATGCGGATCCGGCCGGCGTCGGCCGCGCCGCGCGCCCGGCCGGCCCGCGTCCTCCCCCGCGGGCCGCGCCGGGGCGTGGCGGCCGTCCTGACGGTGCTACTGCTCGCCCCGGTGCCCGGCTGCCGCCGGCCGATCGTCCCGCCCGGGGCACCCACCTCGTGGCCGGCCGAGCTGGCCCACCGCTGGCAGTGGCAGTGGCAGCTCACCGGCCCGGTGGACGTCACGGTCGACGCCGCCGTCTTCCTGCTCGACCCGGTCCACACCACCTCCGCCGAGACCGCCGCGCTGCGCGCCCGGGACCGCCGGCTGGTCTGCCAGGTACGCGTCGGGACGTGGGCGCCGACCGACCCGGACGCGAGCCGCTTCCCGACGGACGTACGCGGGGCGGCGGTGACGGGCCGACCGGACAGCCGGTGGCTGGACGTACGCCGATGGAACGCGCTCGAGCCGGTGCTCGCCGACCGGTTCCGGCTGTGCCGGGGCAAGGGCTTCGGGGCCGTGGCGATCGACGACGCCGACGGCTACCGGCACCAGCCCGGCCTTCCGCTCGACTTCGACGACCAGCTGCTGTTCAACCGCCGGCTCGCCGCCCTGGCCCGCCGGCTCGACCTCTCGCCCGGGCTGGTCGACGACGTGCCGCAGGTGGCCGCACTGGCGCCCGACTTCGACTTCGCCGTCAACCAGGAGTGCGTACGCCGGCGGGAGTGCGCCAAGCTGCTGCCCTTCGCCGACGCGCACAAGCCGGTCTTCCACGTCGAGTACGCCGGCGACCCGGGTGCCTTCTGTGTCACCACCATCGGCTACGGCTTCGCCTCGATGCTCAAGGACCGGAAGCTGGACGCCTGGCGCGACCCCTGCCCCCTGCCGTGACCCGCCTCGGGCGGAGGGCCGGGCCGCGGGTACGGCCCGGCCCTCCGGTGGCGCCGGTGGTCAGTGGGCGCCGACGAGCTCCGGGGCCGGAGCGGGCGGGGTGGCCGCCCGACGGCGCAGGAAGCGCGGGGCCCACCAGTTCGCGTCGCCGAGCAGGGTCATCAGGGACGGCAGCACCACGGCCCGGATGATCGTGGCGTCCAGCAGGATCGCCGCGGCCAGCCCGATGCCGAGCTGCTTCATGTCGATGGTGCTCAGCGTCGCGAAGATCGAGAAGACCCCGACCATGACGATCGCCGCGCTGGTCACCACGCCCGCCGACGAGGTGATGCCGTACGCCACCGCGTCCCGGTTGGGCAGGCCGTCACGGACGCCCTCGCGGATCCGGCTGACCACGAAGACGTGGTAGTCCATGGAGAGCCCGAAGAGGACCACGAACAGGAACAGTGGCAGCCAGGTGACGATCGCCCCCATCGAGGTGAAGCCGAGCAATCCCTCCGCCCAGTCGTTCTGGAAGACCAGCACCAGCAGGCCGTACGCGGCGCCGGCGGAGAGCAGGTTCAACAGGATCGAGGTGAGCGCGATCACCACCGACCGGAACGTCCAGGCCATCACCAGGAAGGTCAGCGCCAGCACGAAGGCGGCCACGACGGGCAGCTTCTCCCGGATGTGCTGCGCGTAGTCCTCGTTGGCGGCCACGCCGCCGCCGACCGCGTACTCGACCCCGGGGATGCCGCGCAGGGTGGCCGGGACCAGGTCCTCACGCAGCTCGTGCAGCGACCGCGACGCCTCGTCGGTGCGGCTGGCGTACGGGGTGGCCACCTCCAGCACGGACACCCGGCGGTCGGCCGACACCTCGATCTTCGGGCCGTCCCCCTCGGCCGGCGCGAAGAGCGGGTCGGCGGCGGCCCGCCCGGCCAGGTCGGTCAGCGCGGCGTGCACCCGGTCGGCCTGTGCGGCCGGCGCCCGCACCGCCACCGTGTGGCTGGTGCCGTTGCTCGGGAAGGCGGCGGTGAGCCGGTCGTACGCCTGCATGGCCGGCGTGCTGCGCGGCACGTCCTCCATGCCGGGGAAGTTCAGCTTCATGCTCAGCGCCGGGGCGGCCAGGGCGAGCAGCAGCCCGACCGAGACGATCAGGGTGGTCCGTGGCGCCCTCAGCGCGGGCTTCAGCACGGCCGGCCAGAACCGGGGCCGCTGGCCGTGCCGGCCGGTACGCGGCGCGGTGAGCCGCCACAGCAACGGCACCCGGGGCCGGTCGACCCAGCGGCCGAGCTTGGCGAGCAGCGCCGGCAGCACGGTCAGCGAGCCGAGCACCGCGACCGCGACCACCAGGATCGAGCCGACCGCGAGGGACGAGAAGATGGCGTCCTGGGCGAGGAGCAGCCCGGCCATCGAGATGATCACGGCGGTGCCGGAGACCACCACGGCGTGCCCGGAGGTCTCCGCCGCGATCTCCACCGCGTCGAGCCCGGACCGCCCCTTTGCCCGTTCCTCACGCTCCCGGCGGACGTAGAACAGCGAGTAGTCGACGCCGACCGCCATGCCGATCAGCAGGATGACGCTGGCCGTGGTGTCGTTGGCCGGCACCAGGTGGGATGCCAGGGTGGAGAGTCCCATCGCCGCGGCCACCGAGGAGAGCGCGAGCAGCACCGGCACGCCGGCCGCGATCAGCGCGCCGAACGCGATGATCAGGATGGCCAGGGTGACCGGCAGGCTGAGCAGCTCCGCCCGTTGGAAGTCCTTGCCCAGGGTGTCGTCGAGCGCCTTGTTGATGGAGGGGCCGCCGACCTCCTCGATCCGCAACGCCGGGTGCGCCTCCTGGACCTGGGCGGTGGCGTCCCGCAGCGGCTGCACCCGGTCCGACGCGGTCTTCGGGTCCCCGGACATGGTGATCGGCAGCAGCAGCGCGCCGCCGTCGCGGGACGGTAGCGGCGTACCCACCGAGGCCACCCCGTCGACCTGGCGCAGCCGGGCCGCCGCGTCGCCGGCGGCGGCCTTCGCCGCGGCCTGGTCGAGCATCCCCGACCGGGGCGTGATCAGTACGTTCTCCATCGCCGGCTCGTGGAAGCCGCCACTGTCGACGATCAGCTCGGCCCGTCCGAACTCGCCGGTCGCCTGGTCGGCGTTGGTCGCCTCGGTCAGGCCGGCGGCGTTGCCGCCGACGAAGCACACCGCCACGAACACCGCCCACAGCGCGATGGCCCGCCACGGATGCTCCGCACTCCACCGTGCCAATCGCACCGTCACCGGTCGTCTGCCCATGCCTGGGTTCCCCCTCCACACGTCGGTCCGCTACCGACGGTGCTGACGCTAGGGTGCGGGCGACGCGCGGACATCCGGGTACGGCCCCGGCTCGTCCCGGATCCGGCCGGTCCCGGCCGACCGGCCCGAACCGGCTCAGCCAACCGGACGAAACGGGATTTTCAGGGTACGACCCGGGGGACCCGCCGCGAATCGCCGGGCACGGCACACCGGCGCAACCCCGAACCGCCTCGGGGTCATCCCCGGAGGGCGGCCCGGGGACGGGGCTGGCAACGCGGGCAACTGTACGACGAGCGGTTCATGAACGCCTCGCGCCGGATCGGCGCACCGCAGCGCGGGCAGGGTTCCCCCTCCCGGCCGTACGCGTTGAGCGACCGGTCGAAGTAGCCGCTCTCGCCGTTGACGTCGACGTACAGCTCGTCGAAGCTGGTGCCGCCCTGCTTGATCGCCTCACCGAGCACGTCCCGGACGTGCCCGAGCAGCCGGGTGACCGCCGGGCGGGTGAGCGCGTCCGTCGGGCGGGTGCCGTGCAGCTTCGCCCGCCACAGCGCCTCGTCGGCGTAGATGTTGCCGACCCCGGAGACCAGGGCCTGGTCGAGCAGCGCCCGCTTCACCTCGGTACGCCGCCGGCGCAGCGCGGCCACGAAGTCGGTGTCGGAGAACTCCGGGTCCATCGGATCCCGGGCGATGTGCGCGATCTCCTGCGGCAGCTCCGCCCCGCCGGAGGAGACCGACAGCCCGCCGAACGTGCGCTGGTCGACGAAGCGCAACTCCGGGCCGTCGTCGGCGAACCGGAACCGGACCCGCAGATGCAGCTCGTCGGCCGTCCCGACCGGCTGGAGCAGCAGCTGGCCGGACATGCCGAGGTGCCCGATCAGGGCATCCCCGCTGTCCAGCGGCAGCCACAGGTACTTGCCCCGGCGCCGGACATCGGTGATCGTCCGGCCGGCCAGCACGTCGGTGAAGTGCGCCGCGCCCGGCTGATGGCGGCGTACGGCCCGAGGGTGGCACACCTCGACGGCGCTGATCGTCCGCCCGATGACCCACTGGGCGAGGCCCTGCCGGACCGTCTCGACCTCGGGCAGCTCAGGCACGGGCGGTGCCCGCCTCGGCGGCCTGCTCGTCGGCCTCGTCCCCGGTCAGCGCGCCCTGCTCCTGCTCGGCCTGCTCGGTCAGCGTCCGCCAGGCCGACTCGGCGGCCCGCTGCTCGGCCTCCTTCTTGCTGCGCCCCTCGGCGCCGCCGTACCGGTTGCCCGCCACCACCACCCAGGCGGTGAAGGTCTTCAGATGGTCCGGGCCGGTGCCCTCGATCCGGTATTCCGGCACGCCCAGCCCCAGCGCGGCGGTCAGCTCCTGCAGGCTGGTCTTCCAGTCCAGCGCGGCGCCCCGGCCGGCCGACTCGGCCATCAGCGGGTCGAAGAGCCGGTGGATCACCTTGGCCGCGGTGTCCAGGCCGTACTGGAGGTAAATCGCGCCGAGCAGCGCCTCCAGGGTGTCGGCGAGGATGCTGGCCTTGTCGCGGCCGCCGGTGGTTTCCTCCCCCTTGCCCAGCAGCAGGTACGCGCCGAGCCCCGCCGGGCCGAGCCCCCGCGCCACGTCGGCGAGGGCGCGCATGTTCACCACGCTGGCCCGCAGCTTGGCGAGCTGACCCTCGGGCAGGTCGGGATGGTTGTGGAACAACGCCGTGGTGATCACCACGCCGAGGACCGAGTCGCCCAGGAACTCCAGCCGCTCGTTGGTGGGCAGGCCGCCGTTCTCGTACGCGTAGGAACGGTGGGTCAGCGCGCGTTCCAGCAGTTCCGGATCGAGCGACACCCCGAAGGCCGCCTCCAGATGGCCGACGGGAGCGCGTCGCCGCTTGTCGTTGGTCATGGTGCTACCTCGGTGTCGATGGGTGCGGGATCTTCTGGCAGGCCGGTGAGCAGGGTGGAAACGGTGTCGGTGGCACGCCGCCGCCACAGGTGGGCGGCGAGGGCGATGCCGGCGGCGACGTCGTCGGGGCGGGCCGCGCCGTGGCAGACCACCACCGTGCCGGCCACGCCGAGCAGGGCCGCGGCGCGCGGGGCGCCGCCGCTCGCCGGCGGTCCGCCGGCCATCGCGTACGCGCCCTCGATCGCCTTGAGCAGCACGTTACCGGTGAACCCGTCGGTGACCACGACGTCGGCGCGCGCGCCGAGGGAGATGTCGAACCCCTCGACGAGCCCCACGTAGCGGGCGCCGCACGGCAGCGGCACGGTGGCGAGGGCGGGGCCGGCGGCGCGGCGCAGCCGGTCACCCTTGCCCGCCTCGGTGCCGACGGAGAGCAGCCCGACCCGGGGCGCGGCGACGGCGTGCGCCACAGCGGCGTACGCGGCGCCGAGCACGGCGTGCCGGGCGAGGGTGTCGGGGCCGGATTCCAGCGTGCCGCCGACGTCCAGCAGCACCACCGGGCCGGCGACGGCGGGCAGGGTGGCCACCAGGGCCGGACGGCGTACGCCGCTCCATCGGCCGAGGCCGAGCGCGGCGGCGGTGACGGTGGCGCCGGTCGAGCCGGCGGAGACGACCGCGTCGGCGAGCCCGTCGCGGACGGCGGTGACCGCTGCGCGGACCGTGCTCTCGGCGCGCGCGGCGGTGGGATGGTCGGCCATGCCGACGACGGCCCGCGCCGGGCGGACCGTGATCCGGGCTCGTTGCTCCGGGGCGAGCGCACCGGTCAGCGCGTCGGCGACCTCGGTCGGTCCGACGAGCAGCAGATGCAGGTCAGGGTCGGTACGCACCGCCCGCAGAGCGCCGTCAACCACGACGGCGGGAGCATCGTCCCCGCCGAGGAGGTCGACGGCGATCCGCGCGGTGCCCGGCTCCGTCGGGACACTGGCCGAGGGTCGGCCGACGGTGGAAGGAGCCGGGACACCGGGCGAGAGCCAGGGTGCGCGCGCCACCCGACCGGTAGTCGGGGACGTCACTCGGCGTCCAGGTCAGACCTCGAGGACCTGGCGGCCGTTGTAGGTGCCGCAGACGGAGCAGGCGGCGTGCGGCAGCTTGGGCGACTTGCACTGCGGGCAGGCCACGGTCGCGACCGCCGCGGCCTTCCACTGCGCCCGACGGGCCCGGGTGTTGCTGCGCGACATCTTGCGCTTGGGGACGGCCACGGTTCTTACTCCTCTGTACGGGTCAGTTGCGACAGGCCCGCCCAACGCGGGTCGATCTGCTGATGGCTGTGGTCGGCCGGCAGATCGTCCCAGTGCACCCCGCAGTCGGGGCACAAGCCTGGGCAGTCCTCCCGGCAGAGCGGGTTGGTCGGCAGCGCTAGCACCACCGCGTCCCGCAACGCCGGCTCCAGGTCGATCAGATCGCCCTGCATCCGGCCCACCTCGTCCTCGTCGGTCGTGTCGTCCGTGGTGCTGTTCTCGCACGCGTACAGCTCCTGGATCTTCACGACCACCGAGTCGTCGATCTCGCGCAGGCAGCGGCCGCACTCGCCCTTGACGGGGCCGGTGACGGCCCCGGAGACGAGCACGCCCTCAGACACCGACTCCAACCTCAGGTCGAGGTCGAGGTCCGCGCCCTGCGGCACGCCGATCAACTCCACGCCGAGGTCCTCCGGTGCCGGCACGACCCGCTTGACCGTACGCAACGCGCCAGGCCGACGCGGCAGGTCTCTCGTGTCGAGGACCAGCGGCGACCTGGGGTCGAGTGGAGATGGCGAGTGTTTGGGCATAGTTAGACTCCGGCCGGTGAGAGGCCGACAAAAAAGGTTACCTGGGCGGCCGCCCGACCGTCGAACCGGGGGCACGGCGCACCCCGGCCCGTCGGGTGCCGGCTGTCGGCCGCCGGCTAGGGGGCGCTCAGAAGGGTAGCGGGCGATCGGCCTCTTCACCGGCGAAGGTGCCGATCTCGCGCAGCGCGTGCATCTTGTCCCGGCCACGCTCTATCGAGGCGAGCGCCCGGGTGAGGAACTGCTCGAAGTTGGCCAGGGCGGTATCGACGTAGTCGTCCACCTCGTCCCGAAGGCGCTGCGCCTCGGCGCGGGCCTCGGCGACGATCCGGGCGCCCTCGTGCTCGGCGGAGACCGTGATCTCGTTCACCGAGACCAGGCGGGCGTGTTCCGCCTCACCCTCGCTGATGATCCGGTCGGCCTCGCGCTTGCCGGCCTCCATGATCTTGTCCCGCTCCTCGAGCAGCGCGGCGGCCCGGCGCAGGTCGGCGGGCAGCTCCGCGCGCAGCTCGTCGAGAGCTGCGATCGTCTCACCCCGGTCGACCATGCAGTTGTTGCGCGACATCGGGACGGAGCGCGCCTGCTCCACCATGGCGATCAGTTCGTCGATGCGATCGAGCGGGTCCACCGGTACCTCACTCCTGTCCTCGTTGGCCACCTACATGATGCGGCCTGCGCCCGGGTTCGGCGCTGCACACATCATGTCGCGCCCACTCCACCAGCACTCTTTCACCCCTGCCCGGCGCGTCGCCCCGCCCTCCGCTCACCGATCTTGCACTTTCGGCCCCGGCATTCCACCCGCCCAGGGACGAATCCCCGACCGTAAGTGCAAGATCGCGCGGCCAGGGGAGGGCGCGGGGGTCAGGGGCGGGGGTTGGGGGTGAGGCGGGCCACTAGTTGCTCGCGGACGACGTCGGGGACGTGGGCGGAGATGTCGCCCCCCCACTTGGCCACGTCCTTGACCAAGCTGGAGGAGAGGAAGGAGTAGAGCGGGTTGGTCGGCATGAAGAGGGTCTCGACGCCGGCCAGGCCGATGTTCATCTGGGCCATCTGGAGCTCGTAGTCGAAGTCGCTGACCGCCCGCAGGCCCTTGATCAGCACACTCGCCTGCTGCGCCCGGCAGAAGTCCACCAGCAGCCCGCGGAACGACTCGACCCGCACGTTGTCGTACGAGGAGGTCACCTCGCGGAGCATCTTGATCCGCTCCTCGACGGTGAACAGCCCCTGCTTCGACTGGTTGACCAGCACGCCGACGATCACCTCGTCGAACAGGCGGCTGGCCCGGCCGATGATGTCGAGGTGTCCGTTGGTGACCGGGTCGAAGGAGCCCGGACATACCGCACGTCTCATGATCGGCGACCGTACCAAAGGGTGGTCTCGCCGTAGCGGCGACTGCGCTCGGCCGTGATGCCTTCCACCCAGGTGACCGGCCCGGTCCGGCTGGACCGCTCCACGATCACCAGGGCGTCCGTGGCCAGCCAGCCGCCGACCAGCGCGGCCAGCATCGCGGTGACCTCCCGGTCGGGTACAGCGTACGGCGGGTCGGCGAAGACCACGTCGTACGGCCCATCGTCGGGCCCGGCCGCGAGCACGGTGGCCACCTTGCCGGTGACCAGGCGGGCGGCCGGGGCGGCCTCCAGCGCGGCGATGTTCTCCCGGATCACCCGGGCCGCCCGGGCGTCGGACTCGACCAGCAGCACGTGCGCGGCGCCCCGGGACAGCGCCTCCAGCCCGACCGCCCCCGAGCCGGCGTAGAGGTCGGCGACGCGCGCGCCGTCGAGGTCGAGTTCGGCCTGCACCGCGCTGAACAGCGCCTCCCGGACCCGGTCGGAGGTCGGCCGGGTGCCGGCGCCGGGCGGCGCGACGATCCGCCGACCGCCGAGCGTCCCGGCCACGATCCGGGTCACCGTCTGCTCCCACACATGCCGTTGACGCTACGCGACGGCCCGGCCGGCCCGGCCCGCACGACGAGGCGACCCGGCTGACCCCCGCCGTAGATCAATGATCTCAACTTCATAACGGATCCCGTGTGGCACCTCGATCGAGGTAACGCACGCCGTGTCGATTTCGCTACCGTCTGCCCGGTTGCCGCGCGAGAGGCTTCAGTCCGCCCGGCAATCCCTCCGTTTCCCCTCATCAGGAGTAGACGTGAACCGTCTGAACCTCCGGCGTGCCATGGCGGTCACCGCCGGCGCGCTGATCGGCCTCGCCGGCGTCGCTGTGGTGGCTTCCCCCGCCAGCGCCCACCACAGCGAGGTCAAGGTCACTGCCCAGTGCGACACTGCCGCGGGCGAGTGGATCACCACCTGGACCGTGCAGACCTACGCGCCGGAAGGGGTGAACAACTTCAAGCTCACCAAGGCCGAGGCCACGAGCAAGGCTGGCGAGACCAGCACTCCGTTCACCATCGACGGCATTCAGGCCACCGAGGACGCCAAGTTCCCGCACCCGGTTACTCAGCCGCTGGTGGGCACCGCCCGCCTTGCGGGTGATGTCACTGAGGCGTCGCTGACCGTCCGCGCCCAGTGGGACAACAAGTACCAGGAGGAAAGCGACAAGAGCGGCTCCATCAAGTTCAGCGAGAGCTGCGCCAAGGTGGTCACCCCGCCGCCCGCCCAGGCCAACCCCAAGGCCACGGTGACCTCCGACTGCACCGGTGACGTCGCGGTGAAGCTGGAGAACGGCGCCGAGGCGACCAAGGAGGCCTCGTTCACCGTCACCGGCACCGACGGCTTCACCGAGAAGGCGACCGTCGAGCCGGGCAAGGACAAGACGATCACGGTTCCGGCCAAGAACGCCAGCAAGATCAAGGTCACTGAGGCCGGCCAGGAGCGGCCGCTCTTCGACGACAAGCCTGCGGAGGCCAAGGACTGCGTCAAGCCGGGCGAGCCCTCGGGCAGCTACCTGTCCACCTGCGACGAGCTGATCTTCCAGATCGAGAACCCCAAGGACGGCGAGACCGTCGAGCTGACCCTCACCCCGAACAAGGGCGAGGCGCAGACGCTGGTCGTGAAGCCGGGCGAGACCAAGACCGCGAAGTTCAAGGCCTTCAAGGGCCTGACCGTCACCCCGACGGCCGAGGGCCTCGATGACACGTCGCCGATCGCCTGGGAGAAGCCGGCCGACTGCGACAACGGCCAGGGTGGCGGTCTGCCGGTCACCGGTCCGGCCGCCGGCGCCATCGCCGGTGGGGCGGCCGTGCTGCTCGCCGCCGGCGCGGTGCTCTTCGTGATGGCTCGCCGTCGTCGGCTCCGCTTCACCGCCTGACCCGCGCTGAGCTGAATCACTCACGCTGAACTGAACCGAGGGCGCGTCGACCACCCGGTCGGCGCGCCCTCGGCGCATCCGGCCCGGTTCTCCGGCCCGAACGGCGGGATGATCAACTCCGCATGCGGCACATCGGTGCATCCGCGGCGGCGGAAACCACAGAATGCCGCACACCGAGTCGATCAAGGGCCCTTCGGCGGGTACGGCGAGGGGCCGCTGGCGCGGCCCCTCGCCCGGATTCTCCGAATGGTCCTCAGTTGAGATTGAGCCGCCAGGCGCCAAGACCGTGCGACGCGGCGTAGAGGATCCGCTGGCCCGACAGGATGGTCAGACCGGCCACCTCCACATTCGGCAGGCCAGGAGCGGCATCGGTCCACGTGGTGCTGCCGGCCGCCAGCCGGAGCACACCGAAGTCGGTGGCCGCGTAGAGGTCCCCGGTCTTGTCGTCCCGCACGAGGTCGGTGACCGGCACGTCACCGAAGTCGTACGACCGGTCGGTCCAGGTGGCCCTTTCGGTCGCCGGGTCGTACCGGACCTCGAAGACGTGCCCCTTGGTGTTCGGCGTGATCGATTCGAAGCCGCTGTACGAGATCCACGCGTGGTTACCGTCGGCCGGGTCCACGTGAATGCTGCTGACGAACCGGTTGGGGGTCGTCGCCTCGTCCAGCCGCGTCCACGACACCGAACTCGCCGGCTCCGCGTTGACGTTCCGGGAGATGAAGACCCGTCCGGTGGTCGTCGCCGCCCAGGCCGTGGTGGTGTCGGCGGTGGTCCGCTCGACCGCCGCCACGGCGCCACCGGCCCGGTCGCCCCAGCCCGTCGCGGTGAGCCGCTTGGTCCCGAGCTCCACCCAGTCGCCGCACTGTGCCTCGTAGGTGCCGTTCCAGCTGTTGCAGATCCGGTTGGCCTCCTGGAGCGACCGGTTGCCGAGACCGGAGGTCTTGGTGCGGTAGACGGTCCGCCCGGTACCGACGAACATCGTCCGGCTGACCTTCGGGTCGCTGATCACCGGCGCGTAGAACTGCGTGTTGGCCTGCCCGTAGATCGGGTCGGCGGTCCAGATCCAGTCCGCGATGTCGCCGTTGTTGAAGTTGACCTCGGTGCTGGCGTCGTAGAAGTTGTGGAACCGGAACTCCGGCCGCGCCACGTCGAAGCCGGACTGCCCACCGTCGCCGATCATGGTGTTGGTCCACAGGCTCGGGCTGCCGCCGTTCTCCCACGTGCCGTTGTCCTGCGTCCCACCCTGCAGCAGGTTGCTGTTGTGCGGGCTGACCGACAGGCTCTGGAACTGCAGGGTGGTCAGCCCCTTGTTGACGCCCTGCAACCGCTCCGGGATGCGCGACAGCATCTGCCGGCACCGCTCCAGCCGCGCGCCCTTCAGCCGCCGTTCAGCGTTGTCGCACCACGACGAACGGTCCACGAGGTTCCCGCTGGAGCGCATCACGCCGCCGTCGTTGGTCTCGAAGAACTGGAATGGGTTGTTGGGGTTGGTGACGATGGCGTGCTGGTCCGGGTGCAGGCCGTTCGGGTGTTCCTCGTCGGTCCCGTCGTAGGTCATGTCCGTGCCGGTGACGCCGGCGTCCGTGGACAGCACCACGGCCCGCTTGTTGGCGATGCTCTCGCCGTAGGCGTAGGAACCACCGGCGTAGACCATGTCGGGGTGCCCGTCCGGCGTGTAGACGAACATGTCGTACCAGCACTGCCCGCCACACAGGTCGAACCAGGCAAAGCCGGTGTCAGCGGCGTTGGTGCTGGTCAGGTCCGTGAACGTGGGGGTACCGGCGGCCACGTCGTCGCTCCGGAACAGCCGGGAGTACGGGTTGCCGGTGTTGCCCTCGAAGACGTACATCCGGGTCTTGCCGTTGGCGAGCCGGGTCGCGGCGAACGCGGCCCAGGTCTGGATGACACCGGAGTTGAGCGAGGTCTTGATCTGTGCCCAGGTGGTGCCGCCGTCCGAGGACCGCCAGATGCCCCGCGCGTAGGACGAGGCGTAGACGATGTTCGGGTCCACCGGGTCGAGCTCGATGTCCCGGACGCCCCGCGGCGAGCAGGCGCTCTGGTTGTTGAACTCCGCCTCGCTGCCGGTGCACTGCGTGGCGTCGGCCGTACCGTTGTGGATGAACGCCCAGGTGGCGCCACCGTCGGTCGACTTGTAGAGGCCCCACTTGGCCGCGTCGGGCACCGGGCGGGTGATGCCGGAGCAGCAGACGCTCGACATGCCGCGCAGCGCGGAGGTGGTGCCGACATAGATCGTCTTCGGGTCGCCCGGCTTGACCGCGATCTCGCCGATGCCCTTCCCGCCGAGTTCGGCCTGGCCCAGGGGGCCGGTCCAGGTGTTGCCACCGTCGCTTGACTTGTAGAGGCCGACGCCGGCCACGCAGCCGGAGGCGCAGATGTTCGCCTCGCCGGTGCCGAGGTAGATGGTGTTGCCGGTGGCGTCGTTACGGTCGACGGTCACCGTACCGGCGGCGTTGGTGCCGAGCGGACCGCCGAGGTAGCGCCAGCTCGGGACGTCTGCGAGCGCGTTGTCCGTGCGCCAGACACCGCCGCCGGCCGGCGTGATCCACATCTTGCAGCTGCCCGGGACACAGGTGGGGCTGATCGCGATCGAGGTGGTACGACCGCCGGCGATGTATTCGTTCGGCACGTAGCTGGACCAGTCCCGGTACGGAGTGGCCGGGTAGCGGGCCTCCTTCGGCCCCACCGTCACCCAGGTGCCCTTCTGCCCCTTGCCCTTCGGGAACGGGCGGCCCTTGGCGGAGCTGAACGACGACCGGGCTCGGTTCATCTGCGCCACTGTGATCGTCTCGGCTGGATAGGCCCGCTCGGCGAATGCGGCGTCGGCACCGGACCCGGGGCCTTCCTCGGACATGCCCTGCTGTCCGGGAATCGCCTCGCGCAACTTCTCCAGGTGCCGACCCAGCGCGCCCGGCATCTCCTCGGCTTCTACCTCGTACTCTTCTGATTCGCCCGCCCAGTATGTGGCGACCACGCCGGACGAGATCGCGAGCACCGCGACCACGATCCCTGCCAGCAGTTGGCGACGTCTCCGCGTCACGTGAAATCCTCTCCCTGGCTTCCCCGCTGCCAGCGTGAGGCCGGGGGTGAGGCGCCGACGCTGGCAGCATTGGCAAGAGAGTCGCACAACAGATGCAAATGCAACAATCCCTGGTCGGGACACTTTCTAGCCCGCTACGGCGGATCATCCCTTTTGGAGGTACTCCGCGCGTTCCTCGTCGACCAGGGCGGCGACCGAGGCGGCCAGGGCCGGATGCCGGTCCAGCTCCGGGTCCTCCTCGACCAGGGCGATCGCCTCGGCCCGGGCGTCCCGGATCAGGTCGGTGTCCCGCAACAGTGACAGCAGCCGCAGGTGGGACCGGCGGCCGGACTGGGTCGCCCCCAGCACGTCGCCCTCGCGGCGCTGCTCCAGGTCCAGCTCGGCGAGCTTGAAGCCGTCGGTGGTGGAGGCGACCGCGTCGAGGCGCTCCCGGGCCGACGAGCCCTCCACCGCCTCGCTGACCAGCAGGCAGAGGCCGGCCGCCGAGCCCCGACCCACCCGGCCGCGCAACTGGTGCAGCTGAGAGACGCCGAACCGGTCGGCGTCCAGCACGATCATCACGGTGGCGTTGGGCACGTTCACGCCCACCTCGACCACCGTGGTCGCCACCAGCACGTCCAGGTCGCCGGCGGCGAAGGAGCGCATCACCGCGTCCTTCTCGTCGGCCGGCAGCCGCCCGTGCAGCACCCCGATCCGCAGCCCGTGCAGCGGTCCCTCGGCGAGCAGCGGCGCCACTTCGGTCACGGCGAGGGGCGGTCGACGGCCGTTGTCGTCCTCGCGCGGGGCCTCCTCGTCGCTGACCGGCCCCTCACCGATCCGCGGGCAGACCACGTACGCCTGGTGGCCGTTGGCGACCTCCTCGCGCAGCCGGCGCCAGGCCCGGTCGAGGAACGCCGGCTTCTCGGCGGCCGGCACCACGTGCGAGGCGATCGGCGAGCGGCCCTGCGGCAGCTCGGAGAGGGTGGACACCTCCAGGTCGCCGTAGACGGTCATGGCCACCGTGCGCGGGATCGGGGTGGCCGTCATCACCAGCACGTGCGGTGGCTGGTCGGCCTTGGCCCGCAACGCGTCCCGCTGCTCCACGCCGAACCGGTGCTGCTCGTCAACCACCACCAGGCCCAGGTCGTGGAAGTCGACCCCCTCGTAGAGCAGGGCGTGGGTGCCGAGCACGATGCCGGCCCGGCCCTCGGCCACCTCGGCGAGCGCCCGCCGGCGGGCCGCCGCGCCGAGCGAACCGGTGACCAACTCCACCCGGGTCGCCTCGTCGGCCGCGCCCAGCTCGCCGGCGTGGGCGAGCGGGCCGAGCAGGTCGAGCATGCCCCGGTGGTGCTGGGCGGCGAGCACCTCGGTCGGGGCGAGCAGGGCCGCCTGCCCGCCGGCGTCGACCACCTGGAGCATGGCCCGCAGCGCCACCACCGTGTTGTGCGTGACGACGAAGCCATCGGTCACATACAGCTGACTGGGGTGCGCGATGGATATGCACTGCATCTGCTTTTTGCCAACATATTCGACCGATCGGATTGCGCGCACCGGCTTGGCGTACTTGGTTCTTGTCCGAACGAGAGCCGCCTTGCGCTGGAGCCGAAACGGGGGAAGCTCGTTCGGAAGTCGAATGCTCGCCTGAAAATACTGCCGCCCGACCTTCGTTACGGAATGGGTACGGCATGTCCCGCCCAACGACTGGACAAGCCATCGGACATCTGAGGCAAGCCGCTCAGAGGCAGTCAGGAAGGAAATGTTCGATCCTGACCTTCGGTCTAAGGTGCCGTCCGTGTCCAGGATGCCTTGTAGAAGGAGATGTCGTGCCGCGACAGGAGCGACAAGATAGGCAGTCGGGATGAACTTGTCATGGGCGCCGTGGCCCATGAGGCCGAGGGACGTGAGAATCTCAATAACCGGGTTCTTGCCACGTCGGCACCCCAAAATGAACCAGTCATACTTCCGGCCGTAGCTAGGCTTGATGAGGTGGCAACCACCGGGCAGGCGGGCAATAGTTTCACAAACGATCTCCGCATCGGCCGTAGTGACCATCACCCGGCCATTCCGCAGACAGCCATCGCCGATAAGCACGCCGAGAAGGTACGGGTCAAGTGGACGCTCGACGAAACAGTCGAGTTCGGGCGGTGCAATCATCGGCAGGTGCCATTTGGAGGATCCGTTTGCCGACTTCAAATCGGCCGCAATCTCGCCGGTCGTGAGAGCCTTTAGTGGATTTCCGCGGTCTCTTCGGACAGTGGTGTTGACCGCCCACAGATGCTCAAGATCACACTCGACCGAAGATCCGTCGGACAGATTCAGTCTATAGACGTCGCGTTCTCCTTGCGGGTAGACAGCAACAACCGTTGTCGTTTCGCCGTCGGCCACGACCACTTCATCACCGACCGCCAACTCGCCCATGAAGCGGAAACCGGTAGGCGTTAGCACTTGAGCGTCGAGTGGTTGTGCCTTGCCCGAACCGACCTCGCCCTGCAGCAGCCGGTGCATCGGGTGCGCGGTGGCCAGGTCCGCGGCGACCTCCCGGCCGACGACCTGCTGGCCGGGGGTCAGCTCGTACGGCAGCCGGGCGTCGAACGCGTCCAGCAAACCGCCCGGCTTGGCGGGGCGAGCCTGCGCCGGCCAGGCCGCCGCCCGGTGCTTGCGCTGCACCAGGGTGAGCTGCACGGCGAACGCCTCGTCCCACTTGAGCCGGCGCCGGGACCGATACAGCTCCTCCTTGCTGGACGGCCGGTGGATCTCCCGCAGCGCGGTGCCGATGCCGACCAGGTTGCGGCTGGCCCGGACGTTGGCGGGCAGCGGATCCTCCGGCGGGGTGAAGGTGTCCAGCACCACCCGGACGCAGCGCGCGATCACCCAGGTCGGCACCGCCGCCGCGGCCGGGTAGACCGGGATCAGCGCTCCGGCGAACTCCTCGACCTCCTCGTTGGCCGCCGCCTCGCCGTCACCGCCCTCGCCGAGCAGGACGTACTCCGGGCCGTTGAGCTGCCGCTTGCCCCGGAATTCGGTGACCTTGCCGGCGAACAGCCCCCACCGGCCGGGGCGCAGCTCCCGCTCCCGCCACGCCTGGTTGCCGAAGAAGGTGAGGGTGAGCACCCCGCCGGAGCCGTCGCCGACGGTCACCTCCAGCAGGTTGCCCCGGCGCTGGCGCATCGGCCGCACGGCGGTGCGCTGCACCTGGGCCAGCACGGTGACCTGCTCCCCCACGTCCAGCGAGCGGATGTCGGTGTGCTCGCCGCGCTCGTCGTAGCGGCGGGGGAAGTGGTAGATCAGGTCGCCGGCGGTGTGCAGGTCGAGGTGGCTGGCCAGGGCCTTGGCGGTCTTCTCCCCGACCAGCTTCTTCAGCGGCGTGTCCACCGTGGACGGTTCGCTCGTCATTCGACCCCCACCAGGAGCGGATAGTGCGGCTGCCCGCCCTCGTACGCCTGCACCTCCACGAACGGCCAGGACCGCTCGACGTGTTCGCGTACCCGGTCGGCCAACCCGGCCGGGGCGTCCGCCCCGCAGAGCAGGGTGACCAGCTCGCCGCCGCCGCCGAGCATCCGGTCGACCACGGCGCTGCAGGTGTCGAGGAGGTCGGCGCCGATCAGGTGCACCTCCCCCTCGACCAGCGCCAGCACGTCGCCCGGCCGGCACGGCCCGGCCACCGTCAGCGCCTCCTTGCCGGCGTGGCCGACCTCCGCGTACCGGCAGGCACCGGCCGCCTCGGCCATGGCGATGACATCGTCGGAGAAGCGGCGGGACGCGTCGCGGACGGCGAGGGCGGCGAGGGCCTGCACCGGGGAGCGGGTGGGCACCACGCTCACCTTCACCCCGAGCCCGTGCGCCTCCTGCGCGGCGGCGCTCGCCACCGACTGGGTGTTGGGGTCGTTGGGTAACACCACCACCCGGGCCGCCCCGGTGGCGCGGATCGCGTCGAGCAGCTCACCCGTGGACGGGTTGGCCGGCACCACGCTGGCCCCCTCGGCGGCGAACAGCTCGGCGATGCCGGCGCCGGCGGCCACCACCACGGCTGCCCGGCCGCCCGACAACGGGGCCTGCGGCGGGGCCAGCTGGTCGGCGAACCGGGTCACCGTGATCCGGTGCGGACGGCCGGCGACGACTCCCGCCTCGATCGCCGCGCCGACGTCGTTGACGTGCACGTGCACGTTCCAGGTCCCGACGCCTGAACCGCCGTCACCGACGATGACGAGCGAGTCGCCGAGCGCGTCCAGCTCGGCGCGCAGCCGGGCCACCGCCTCGTCGGTGCCGTCGAGCAGGTACTGCACCTCGTAGGCGTACGCCGGGGAGCCGGTCTCCCGGACGGTCGTGGCGGGCGGGCGCACCGCGGGCGGCGCGGGTGGCGCCGGCCTCGGGCTCTCTCCGGTGGCCACCTCGACCAAGGCGTCCAGCAGCAGGCAGAGGCCGCGCCCGCCGGCGTCCACCACGCCGGCGCGGGCCAGCGCGGGCAACTGCTCCGGGGTACGCGCCAGCGCCCGCGCCGCCGCACCCGCGGCGGCCCGGGTCACCGTGCGCAGATCGTCGCTGTCCGCCTGCTCGGCTGCGCGCGCCGCGGCGGCGGCCACGGTGAGCAGGGTGCCCTCGACCGGGTGGGCGACCGCGGCGTACGCGGCGGTGGCGGCCTCGGCCAGCGCGGCGGCGAGTTGCCGGCCACGGATGGCCGGGACGGCGGCGAGCGCGTCGGCGAAGCCGCGCAGGATCTGCGACAGGATCACCCCGGAGTTGCCTCGCGCCCCGAGCAGGGCACCCTGGGCCATGAGCCGCAGCGCGTGGCCGTGCGGGGTGTGCCCGTCGTCGGGAAGGGTGCCCAGGTCCATGGCGAGCGCCTGCTGCGCGGAGGTGAGGGTCAGCACCAGGTTGGTGCCGGTGTCCCCGTCCGGGACCGGGTAGACGTTGAGGTCGTCGATCTCACCCTGGTGCCGTTTGAGGGCGGCCAGCCCGCTCGCGCACCACCGGCGTACCGCGGCGGCGTCGAGGGTGTCCAGCACGACCGGAAGCCTACTTGCGCGCACCGACGCGCGCCGGGCTCGCCCGGACCACGTCGGCGTGTCCGCCGGCCGTCCGCCCGCACGCTCCGGCGAGGGCCGCACGCCGGAACCCGCCGGAACCGCCGATACGCTGGGTTCCGCGTCCGACAACTCCAGCTCGCCGTATCTGCCGCCGCCCGGGGACCGGGAGCCGTCGCCGACGGGGCCGGTTGGGCGTACCGGCCAGGCATCGGGTAACCTGGCCAGGTTGCCCGGGCAGCGCCTGGCGGCGACCTCATGAACGTTTCAAACCCAGGAGTATCCCGTGGCTAGCGTGTGCGACGTCTGTGGCAAGGGGCCGGGCTTCGGCCACAACGTGTCCCACTCGCACCGGCGGACCAACCGCCGCTGGAACCCGAACATCCAGTCGGTGCGTACCCCGGCCGGTGGCGGCACCACCAAGAAGTTGCAGGTCTGCACCTCGTGCATCAAGGCCGGCAAGGTCACCCGCGCCTGACGCGGTAGCGTCACCCGAAAATCGTCGGAAGCCGGCGGACCCGAACGGGTCCGCCGGCTTCTGTCGTGGCCGGGCGGCGGCGGTCAGAGGGTACGACCGAACGACAGGCAGCCCGGCGCGTCCTGGTAGAAGCCGAAATTCGGGATCCGCTCGTAGCCGGCCGAGGTGTACATGGCGATCGCCTCGGGCTGCCTGTCGCCGCACTCCAGGACGATCCGCTTGCGGCCCTGCCCGCGCGCCGACCGCTCGACCGCCGCGAGCACCGACCGGGCGATGCCCCGCCCCCGGGCTGCCGGCGCGGTGTACATCCGCTTCAGTTCGGCCGTCCCGCCGTCGTCGCCGTGGCTGCGCCAGCCGCCGCAGCCCACCGGCTGCCCGTCGAGGTAGGCGACCAGGAAGGTGCCGGCCGGCGGCTCGAACTCCGCCGCGTCGACCGGCGTGTCGTCACCGCTGCCGCCGTACCGCTGGCCGAGGTCGGCCAGGGCCGCCCGGATCAACGCCTGGGACTCGGGCGCGTCGAAGCGCCGCACCCGGATCTCGATCTCGCTCACATCAGGAAAGTACGACCCGAGTCCGGGCCGCGCGGGGCCGACCGGCGCACATCGGTCGCAGATCACTCCGCCCGGCGGAAGTGGTCCCAGCCGGCGGGGCCCGCGTACGCCGCGCCGTCCACGGTTACCCCGGCGCCCTCGGCCACCCGCCCGATCGGCCGCCACCCGGACGGCAGCGCCGCCGTCGCCGGGAAGGCCGCCACCAGGGCGTGGTCCTCGCCGCCGGCCAGGATCCAGGAGTACGGGTCGACGCCCAACGCCTGGGCCGCGTCGCGCATCTGCCGGGGCACCTCGAACGCGTCCCGGGTCACGTCGATCGCCACCCCGCTGGCCTTCGCCACGTGCCCCAGATCGGCGAGAAGCCCGTCCGAGACGTCGATCATGGCGGTGGCGCCGTGTCGGGCCGCCTCCGGGCCGGCCGCGTACGGCACCTCGGGGCGGCGGTACGCCTCGACCAGCAGCCGGGGCGTCCGGAAGCCACGGGAGAGGACGGTGTAGCCGGCCGCCGCCCAGCCGGTCCGTCCGGCCAGCGCCACCACGTCGCCCGGGCGGGCTCCCGAGCGGACCACCGGTGGCCGGCCGCCCAGGTCGCCCAGGGCGGTGACCGCGATCGTGATGATGGGGCTGGCCGACATGTCGCCGCCGACCACGCCCGCCCCGACCAGGCCCGCCTCTGCGCCCAGCCCGTCGGCCAGTTCCTCCGCCCAGCTCGTGTCCAGCTCCGCCGGGATGCAGAGGGCGACCAGCAGCGCGGTCGGGGTGGCGCCCATGGCCGCGATGTCGGCCAGGTTGGCCGCCGCCGCCCGGTGTCCGATGTCCCGCGCCCCGGCCCAGTCCCGGCGGAAGTGCCGCCCCTCGACCAGCACATCGGTGGAGGCCACCACCCGCCGGTCCGGGGCCGCCACCACCGCCGCGTCGTCACCCGGGCCGAGCAGGCAGCTCTCCCCGTGCGCCAGCCGGGCGGTCACCCGATCGATCAGCCCGAACTCCCCGACACCCGCGACCGTCATGCTGTCCCCTCGCCGTGCTCTTCCGTTTCCGCATTCCCGCACCACGCCCCGGCGTGTCCTCGCTCACCGCGTCCAGCTGGCCACCGATAGGGATCAGGGCTGCTCCGTAGGGTAGTTTCACCCTTCGGGTCGCCCCAGTCGGCGACGGACGGAGGTCGAGTCGTGGTACAGGCGTACATCCTCATCCAGACCGAGGTCGGTCGGGCGCGTGACGTGGCCGGTCAGATCGCGGACCTTACCGGCGTGGTACGGGTCGACGCCGTCACCGGGCCGTACGACGTGGTCGTGCTGACCGAGGCGAACACCGTCGACGAGCTCGGCAAACTCATCGTCAGCAAGGTGCAGATGGTGCCCGGTATCACCCGCACCCTCACGTGTTCGGTGGTGCGCCTGTAAGTGGACGAGATCACTTCCTCTCCCGCTCCCGACGAGTCCCGCCCGGCCGAGCCGGCCCCGCGTCGCGATCCCACCACCCGCCGGGCGGCGCTCTGGGCGACGCTGGTCGCGCTGCCGGTCACCGTGGCGGTGGCCGGGTTCACCTTCGCCAAGCTCTCCCCCGCGGAGCCGGACGGAACGCCGAGCGCGTCGGCGACCGTCGTCCGGCCGCAGTCGACCACCCCGGTCGAGCTGCCGGCCCCGGCCTTGGCGGAGCGGCCGGCGACGGTGTGCCGCGCCCTGGTGTCGCAGCTCCCGGCGAGCGTCCACGACCTGCGGCAGCGGCCGGTCACCGCCGGTGCCGAGCAGAACGTCGCGTACGGCGACCCGGCGCTGACGGTCTCCTGCGGCGGTACCCCGCAGCTCGAGCTGTGCCCGTCGGCCGCCCCGGGCGCGTCGACCGATCAACCGGCCGACGGCTGCATCCCGGCGACCGGCGACGTGTGGCGGGTCAACGGGGTCTGCTGGTACACGGTGGAGAAGGCCGACGGCGCCGTGCTGACCGCCGTCGACCGGGAGGTTCCGGTCCGGGTCCGGCTGCCAAAGGCGTACGAGCAGCCGCTCCAGTGGGTCGCCCCGATCTCCAACGCGATCGTCCAGTCGGTCCCGTCCGCCAAGACCGCCCCCTCCGGCTGCCGCACCCCCTGACCGGCCCATCACTGATCCCTCGCGGGTCTCGGGTGGGCAGGCCGGTTGGTCAGCGGCCGGCGCGGCGGAGGGCGGTGCGGATGAGGCGGTTGACCAGCTTGGGATACTCCAGGCCGCTGGCCGCCCACATGCGCGGGAACATCGACGTCGAGGTGAAGCCCGGCATGGTGTTGATCTCGTTGAGGTAGACGTCCAACTCGGGGGTGACAAAGAAGTCGGCCCGGGCCAGTCCGGAGCAGTCCAGCGCGGTGAACGCGCGGGCGGCGTACTCCTGCACCTGGCGGGTGACCCGCTCGGGCAGGTTCGCCGGGATGTCGTACTCGCAGGCGTCGTCGATGTACTTGGCCTCGAAGTCGTACCAGTCGTGGCCGGAGATCACCCGTACCTCGGCCAGCACCGACGCCTCGGGGGCGCCGCCGGCCTCGCCCTCCAGCACCCCGCACTCGATCTCGCGGCCGACGATCGCGCCCTCGACCAGCACCTTGGTGTCGATCTCGCGGGCGGTGGCGACCGCGGCGTCGAGCTGGGACCAGTCGTCGACCTTGGTGATGCCGAAGGAGGAGCCGGCCCGGGACGGCTTGACGAACACCGGCAGGCCCAGCCGCTCCTTGTCCTCCTCGGTCATGGTCATCCCGTTGCGCAGCACCACGTACGGGCCGACCGGGATGCCCTCGGCGACGCAGAGCTTCTTGGTGAACTCCTTGTCCATGGCGGCGGCGGAGGCGAAGACGTTCGCCCCGACGTAGGGGATGCCGGCCATCTCCAGCATTCCCTGGATGGTGCCGTCCTCGCCGTACGCGCCGTGCAGCACCGGGAAGACCAGGTCCACGTCCGCGAGGGCCCGGGGGCCCTGCGTCGGGTCGAGCACCATCAGGCCGCCCGCCGCCGGGTCCGCGCGCAGCACCAGCTCGGCCCCGGAACCGGGGGTGATCTCCGGCAGCTTGCGATCCTGGATCGCGAGCTGGCTCGGGTCGCCGCTGGCCAGCACCCACTGGCCCTGCCGGGTGATGCCGACCGGCACCACCTCGAACTCGTCCGGGTCCAGCGCGCCCAGCACGCTGCCCGCGCTGACGCAGGAGATGCCGTGCTCGGGGCTGCGGCCACCGAAGACGATCGCCACACGGATCTTGCCATGGGTGGTCACTGGTGGTCACCTCTTCGGTCGCGACTGCGGCTGGCCGTGCTCGCCGGTGGCGCTCACTCGGTTGACCTTACTGTGCGTGGCGAGCACGGGTAGCCGATACCCGGGGAGGCGGGCGTCCGGCGCAGGCCGCTGCGGGCGGACTCAGTTCCGGTGCGCCGGATCGCCGGGGCGATGCCCGACAGCGATGACCTTGACGCGCTGCCGTCCGGCGCGGACCATGCCCAGCGCCATGAAGGCTCCGGCGATCCGGTCCGCCGCCTCCCGGCTGCTCGCCCCGACCACCTGCCGGCGGCGCTCCGGGCTCGTCCGCTCGTTGCGCGCCACGCCGTCCAGGGGCCGGACGTCGGTGAGGACCACGAGGAAGTGGGTCATGCCCGTCCACCGCCGTCCGGTGGGCGGCAGCCCGTCAGCGGCCGGAACCGGTAGCGGAACCGGCGGCACCGGACAAAGCGCGCCGTCATGCGATCCCCTCCCCGCCCGGCCTGCCCGGCAGGGGCACGCGGCGATCAGGTCGTGGGGGGAGATTCAACCCGACCACCGCGCGCCCCATCCCCTCCGGTCGCTCACCGCCGCCGTCGCCACGACAACCGACGGTGAGGACGTGGTGACAGATTGACAGGTGGATACGCGTGAATGCAATTCTCATCGGCATTCTCTCATGCCCATCCTCCCGTCGAATGTGCGACCATCGATGCATGGCGCCGAAAACCGCCCGGGCCCGACGGCTCGGCATCGCCCTGCGTACCCACCGGGAGGCCGCCGGCCTGACCCTCGAGGCCGCAGCCGACGAGATCAACAGCACCCGGAGCACCCTGTCGCGGTACGAGAACGCGCAGACCCTGATCAGCCCGGCCACCGTGCGCGCCCTGCTCACCCTCTACGGCGTGGGCCCGGACGAGATCGCCGCAGCGGTGCAACTGGCCAAGGACGCCCGCAAGCCCGGCTGGTGGGTCTCCTACTCGTACCTGCTGGATCGGCGGACCATCGACTTCATCGCGCTGGAGGCGGAGGCGACCGGGATCGCCAACTTCGAACCCTCCGTGGTGCCCGGCCTGCTCCAGACCGCCGACTACATCCGGGGCGTGATGCGCGGCGGACCGCACACGCTCAGCGACGAGCAGGTGGAGCAGCGGGTCCAGCTGCGACTCGACCGGCAGCAGCGGCTCACGGGTGACGATCCACCGATCCTCGACGCCATCATCGACGAGGGCGCGTTGCTGCGCCCGGTATGCGATCGGTCCGTGATGGAGGGCCAGCTGCGGCATCTGCTGAAGATGGGCGAGCTGCCCAACATCACCGTGCAGGTGATTCCACTCTCGGCCGGCTACCACCGGGGCACCCGGGGCTCGCTGCACATCCTGGAGTTCGCCGACCCGGAGGACCCGATCATCGCCTCGGTGGAGACGGTCGCCGGGCAGATGGTCCTGGACCGGCCGGGCGACCTGCGTACCTGCACCAAGATCATGGAGCACCTGCGGACCGTGGCGTTGAGCCCGGCGGCCAGTCGGAACCAGCTCCTCCGCCTCCTGGACGAGAGGTAGAAACGATGAACGGCACGAGCAGCCGCCCGCCGGCCACCGGCTGGCGCAAGAGCAGCCGCAGTGGCGACGAGGGCGCGTGCGTCGAGATGGCGCTGCTGCCGGAGGCGGTCGCGGTCCGCGACTCCAAGGACCCGGCCGGCCCGGTGCTGGTCTTCTCCCCGGCCGCCTGGACGGCCTTCACCGGCGCACCGCCGCACGGCTGACCCGCGCGGGTCAGCCGGCGACCAGACAGCGCCGGGTCGGCCGGCGGTGCGACGCTCAGCCGGGCCGGCGGGCGGTGACGGCCGTGGCGTCCAGGTCCTCGTCGTGCACCACGGTCGGCACCAGGCCCGCGTCGGTCAGCACCCCGCAGAGCGGCTCGGCCTGGCCGGCGCTGACCTCGACCGCCAGGTGCCCGCCGGGGGCGAGCCAACCGACCGCGCCGGCCGCCACCCGGCGCAGCACGGCCAGCCCGTCCGCGCCGCCATCCAGCGCCATCGGCGCCTCGTGCAGCCGCGCCTCCGCCGGCATCAGGGCCAGCGAGTCGCTCGGCACGTACGGGGCGTTCGCCACCACCAGGTCCAGCCGTCCCCGCCATTCGGGCGGGATGGGCCCGAACAGGTCGCCCTGGTAGACCGGCACGCCGAGCGGGGCGAGATTGCGCCGGGCACAGGCCACGGCGGCCGGATCGAGGTCGGCGGCGGCCAGCCAACGGGGGTTGAGCCGGCCGTGCAGCACCATCGCGGCGGCACCCGAGCCGCAGCAGAGGTCCAGCAGGGCGGGCGCCGGCCCGGCCACCACCGCGGCGGCGGACACCAGCAGGGCGGTACGCGCCCGGGGCACGAAGACCCCGGGGTCGACGGCGACCCGCAGGCCACAGAACTCGGCCCAGCCGAGCAGGTGCTCCAGCGGCAGACCGGCGACCCGGCGGTCGACCAGGTCGGTCAGCGCCTCGGTCGAGTCGGCTGCGGCGATCAGCAGGTCCGCCTCGTCCTCGGCGAAGACACAGCCGGCGGCGCGCAGCCGGGCGACGAGGGCGGGACGGTCGGGGTGGAACGGTGCCATGGCATGCCTTTCGGGAACGCTCGTCGGCGCTCCCGGCGTCGCCTACCTGTGAGCGACGCGGACGCGGAGGGGAGCGGTTTGGTGGATCGGACTCACCTGCTTCCTACTAGTCGCTCATTGTTGAGCGGTTCGGATGGTTCGCTCTCCGCCTGGCCGTGGTGGTCGGGCTGGAGTCCTGGACCGGCAGTCTGGTCCGGTGGCGATCGGCCCGGTCCTGCAGGATCTGCTTCACCACGTGGTGTGGGGTGTGCAGGGCGATGTCGGGGTCGTCGGCTCTTTGCAGGATGTTGATCGCGGCGTTCACGTCGGCCTGCCACACCACCCCGCACCGAGTGCAGTGAAACCGGTCCCCGCTGCGGGAGCCGAAGGCGCCGCAGCGGTGACAGGTTTGTGAGGTGTAGGCGGCGTTGACGGGAACGAGCGCAGAACCTCTGCGCTCCGACACGTTCTTCAGCGCCTCGGCGGTGACTCCCTTGGTCCACGCGGCGAGACGCCGATTCATGTTCTTGCCGAGCTTCTTGCGGGCGGCGAAGCGTTTGGTGAGGTCCTCGGCCACGATGGTGGCGGCCTTGTCGACGACCTCGTGCACGGCGGTGAAGATCTCCGTCCGCACCCGGGCCCGGTGGCGGGTGGCCTGCCGGTCCCGTTTGGCGGTGCCGAGATTGTTGCGCGCGATTCGGTGCGCCTTCGCGTGGTTACCACGGGCGGCTGCGGTGTTGGCTATCGAGCGCAGCTTCGCCCGGCGCCGGTTGCGTTCCTTCAGTCGGTCCGACTCGCTGGTGAGCAGCTCGCCGAGTCGTTCACCGTGGGGGTCGCCGTCGGAGTCGGTGAGGGCTTCGGTGTAGCCCTTGTCCACGCCCAGGGTCTGGTCACCGTGGGGCCGCTGCGATGAGCGCATGTGTGCTGCGTCGATCTGGTAGTGCACCTCGACCCGGCCGCCGCGCAGGATCAGCCGCAGCGTGCCCGTCGGCGCGACCGTGGTGGACAGCGGGATGCTGATCATCTTGCGGGGTTGCAGGCCCGGGACCGCGAGCCACAGTCCTCCACGCCCGTCGATGATCGTGTTGTAGTTGTCGGCTCGCACCACAATCTGATCGTGCGTGCGATTCTTCCCACGCTTCCAGTACTTGCGCATCTGCCGAGCCAGGAACGGGTCGTCCGCCCACCGGTCGGCCTTCAACACGTCGAACATCCGCTTCCGCTGTATCGGATCGTCGGTGCGCCGGACGATGGCCCGCCGCACCTGCACCTTGGCCGCCTCCCGGTTCGCGGTGATGTCGCCGATCGCGTCGCGGACGGTTTCCTTCCACGCGTTCGCCAACACACCGAACCGCGAATGCGTGTCCTCGGCCAGCCACCGATCCCGCACCTGCCGGTGCCGCAGTCCGGACCCGACACCGCCGATCGACCCGTACCGCTGCCACACCTCACCACGCACCCGACCCAACCGACGAGCCTGCTCCTGCAGGGCGGCGTACTTACCCGGATTCAAAGCGGTCGAATACGCGATACGCGTGACCTTCACCAACCATCCCCCGCGGCCAGGACTGCCCCTTCAATTCCTTCTCGTAGCCCCATAGCTTATGGCTGCCCGACACGATAGCCGAGCCGATGCCGCCCTGGCTGGCTCAGTCCGTGCTGGCGTCCAGCGCGGCGGCGACGTCGGCCACCAGGTCGGCGGTGTCCTCGATGCCGCAGGAGAGCCGGACGAAGCCGGGGACGGTGTCGTCGCCCCACTGGGCCCGCCGGTCGGCGGTGGTGTGCACCCCACCGAACGAGGTGGCGGCGGCGACAAGGCGGGACGCGTCGAGGAACCGGGCCACCCGGTCGGCGTCGCCCAGGTCGAACGAGAGCACCCCGGGCATCCGTCGCATCTGGACCGAGGCGACCGGGTACGCCGGGTCCTCCGGCAGCCCGGGCCAGCGCAGGCCGGCGACGTCGGCGCGGCCGGCGAGCAGCCGGGCGAGTGCTTCGGCGTTGGTGGTCTGCCGGGTCAGCCGCAGGTCCAGGGTGGCCAGCGAGCGGTGGGCCAGCCAGCAGTCGAACGGCCCGGGCACCCCGCCGGTGGTGGTCCGCCAGGTGGTCAACGGGTCGAGCAGCTCGGCGGAGCGGGCCGCCACGTATCCGAGCAGCAGGTCGGAGTGGCCGGTGAGCGCCTTGGTGCCGGAGGCCACCACCACGTCGGCGCCGAGGTCCAGCGGGCGCTGCCCGAGCGGAGTGGCGGTGGTGTTGTCGACCGCAACGAGGGCCCCGGCGGCGTGCGCCGCGGCGGCCAACGCCGGCACGTCGGCCACGTCCAGGCCGGGGTTCGCCGGGGTCTCCAGCAGCACCAGCCGGACACCGGAGAACGACGGGTACGGGCCGGCGGTCGGCACGAAGCCGACGCGTACCCCGATGCGGGCCAGGGTGTCGGTGGCGAACGCGCGCACCGGGAAGTAGCCGTCGGCGGGGAGCAGCACCGTGTCGCCGGGGCGCAGCAGCGCCAGCAGCAGCCCGGTGATGGCCGCCTGACCACTGGCGAAGACCCGACAGTCCCCGCCCTCCAGCTCACCGACGGCCGCCTCCAGCAGCCGCCGGGTCGGGTTGTCCGGCCGGCCGTACCCGTTGGGCGTCGCCGCCGGCCCCTGCCACGGGTCCAGGTGGTACGGCGCGGCGAAGACCGGCCCGGGCAGGAACGGCTCCCCCGGTGCCGGCGCGGGCAGCCCGGCGTGCACGCTGCGGGTGCCGTCACCCCAGTCGCTCATGCAGCCGCCTCGCTCGCTCGGCGGCCGCCTGAGGCTCGACCGCACAGTGCCCGATGATTCGCTCGCTCCGCTCGCTCATGGCCGCCTCACTCGTACGACTCGGGCTTCGCGGTCCGGCTCATCAGGGCGTCCACGGCGAGCCGCGGATCCATCCCCTCGTGGCAGATCCGCTCGATCTGCTCGGTGATCGGCATCTCCACCCCGTGCGCCCGGGCCAGGTCCCGGATGGCCAGACAGCTCTTCACACCCTCGGCGGTCTGCCGGGTGGCCGCCTGCGCCTGTTCCAGCGTCTCCCCCCGGCCCAGGTGCTCGCCGAAGGTGCGGTTGCGGGCCAGTGGGGAGGAGCAGGAGGCGACCAGGTCGCCCATGCCGGCCAGACCGGCGAAGGTGATCGGGTCGGCGCCGAGCGCCACGCCCAGCCGGGCGGTCTCGGCCAGGCCGCGCGTCATCAGCATGGCCCGGGTGTTGTCGCCGAAGCCCATCGCGGTGGCGATCCCGTACGCCAGGGCGATCACGTTCTTCACCGCCCCGCCCAGCTCACAGCCGATCACGTCGTCGTTCGTGTACGGGCGGAAGTAGGACGTCCGGATCGACGACTGGACCAGGGTGGCCCGGCGGCTGTCGGTGCCGGCGACCACGGTCGCGGCGGGCTGCTCGGCGGCGATCTCGGGGGCCAGGTTCGGCCCGGAGACGACCACCACCCGGTCGGCCGGCACCCCCGCGGCTTCCATGATCACCTGGCTCATCCGCTTGGTGGTGCCCAGCTCGATGCCCTTCATCAGGGAGACCAGCGTGGCGTCGGGGTGCAGGTACGGGGTCCACGCGGCGAGGTTGCCGCGCAGCGTCTGCGACGGCACGGAGAGCACCACCACCTCCGCCCCGGTGATCGCCTCCTCGGCGTCCCCGGTCGCGGTGACCCGGTCGGGCAGTCGTACCTCCGGCAGGTAGTCCGGATTGCGGCGCTCGGTCCGGATCGCCTTGGCCACTGACGACCGCCGGGCCAGGATCGTCACGTCCCGGCCGGCGTCCGCGAGGATCTTGGCGAACGTGGTCCCCCACGATCCCGCCCCCAGCACCGCGACATGCCCGCTCACGCCGTCGCCTCCCTATGGTCGGCGACGCCATGAGACACCAGCGCGCTGAGCTGGCTGATTCGCTCGCTACGCTCGCTCATTCTCCAGCCTCGCGGCTACGGGTACGGTTCCGGGCGGGGCGCTCCCACAGCGGTGGTGGGGTGCCGCCGCGGATCTCGGCGACCATGTCGCGGATCCGCAGCATGATCTCGTCGGTCATCTCCTCGAAGACGGCCCGGGTCGGCGTGGCGCCCGCCCACCGGCTCAGATCGACCGGCGGCCCGGCGACCACGGTCACCGGGATCCGCGGGCGCAGCCCGAGCCGGGTGGTGCGCGGGTCGAACAGCTTCTCCGGCCCCCACATGGCGACCGGGATCACCGGCGCGCCGGTGGCCAGCGCCAGCCGGGCCGCCCCGGTCTTGCCCTTCATCGGCCAGAGGTCCGGTTCGCGGGTGGTGGTCCCCTCCGGGTAGATCACCACCGCGCCGCCCTCGCGTACGGCCGCGACCAGCTTGTCCAGTGACCGGGCCGCCTCGACCGTGCCGCGCTCCACCGGGATCTGCCGGCACCGGTGCAGGATCCAGCCGATCACCGGCACCCGGAACAGGCTGGCCTTGCCGAGGAACTGCGGCCAGCGCCCGGAGTCGTAGATGAAGTGCGCGGAGACCAACGGGTCAGCGTGCGAGATGTGGTTCGGCACGATGATGATGCCGCCGTCCCGACGCAGGTGCTCCATCCCCCGCCAGGTGCGCCGCGTCCAGACCCAAAGCACCGGCTTGACCAGCACCACGGCCAACCGTGGCCAGAACCCCACCTTGCGCCCCGCCACCTTGTCTCCTCCTCGCGACCACACCCACGCCCGCGACGAAATCATGCCTGCTCGCCCTGGGTCCGGCCAGTGAGGGTACCGCCGTCCGACTGGCAGGATGGTCACGTGCCCGAGCCGACCTGGACCGTGGTGGTGCCGGTGAAGCGCCTCGGGGCGGCGAAGAGCCGCCTGCGGGGCGCGCTGCCCGGCGTACCCCATGAGGAGCTGGCGCTGGCTCTGGCGGCCGATACGGTCCGCGCGGTGCGGGCCTGCCCGGCCGTGGGCGAGATTCTCGTGGTCAGCGACGACCCGCGGGTGGCGGCGGAGGCGACGGCGGCCGGCGCACGGACTGTGCCGGACCCGGCCGAAGGGCTGAACGGCGCGTTCCGGCGCGGCGCGGCGGTCGCCGGCCCGCGCGCCGCCGTGGCCGGCCTCACCGCCGACCTGCCGGCGCTGCGCCCGGCCGAGCTGGCCGCGGCGCTCCGGGCCGTCCCGGCCGGTCCGCCGGGGGTACGCGGGTTCGTGGCCGACGCCCCGGGCAGCGGCACCGTGCTGCTCGCCGCGCCGGCCAACGTGCCGCTGGACCCGCGGTTCGGGGTGGGCTCGGCGGCGGCGCACGCGGCGCACGGGGCAATGCCGCTACGCGGCGACTGGCCGACCCTGCGCCGGGACGTGGACACCGCCGCCGACCTGGCCGCCGCCGTGCGGCTGGGTCCGGGTCCGCGCACGGCGGCGCTGCTCGACGGAGGCGTCGGGTACGGTGCTGGCATGCAGGGCACGGTGGCCACCTACGACGCGTCGACCCGCAGCGGGATGCTGCTGCTCGACGACGGCACCGAGCTGCCCTTCCCGGCCCGCGCCTTCGACGCGTCCGGGCTGCGGCTGCTCCGGCTCGGCCAGCGGGTCCGGGTCGAGCGGGACGCCGCGGGTGAGATCGTCCGCGTGACGTTGCCGACGATGGCCTGAGCAACCTGGCCCGAGTTCATTTTCCGTTCACCGGAATCGGGGAATCATGAGGTGGTGAGCACCCCTCGCGAGCAGCCCGAGAGCACCCAGCACCTCCCCGGCCCCGGGGCGCCCCGCAACGGCGTCCGGCCCCGGGGCACCGACGGCCGGTTCCGTCGGGTCCGCGCGCCCGAGGAGGACCTCGCCGTCGACCCGGCCGACCTGGACGTCGCGGCTGCCTCCGCCGGCCTCGAGGAATCACTCGACCCGGTCGAGGGCCCGGGCCCGTACGCCGAGCGCGCGGCAGGGCAGCGGCTGCCAGAGGACCGGTTCCTCAACCGGGAACTCTCCTGGCTCGACTTCAACGCCCGGGTGCTGGCGCTGGCCGAGGATCCGCGTACCCCGCTGCTGGAGCGGGTGAAGTTCCTGGCCATCTTCGCCAGCAACCTGGACGAGTTCTACATGGTGCGGGTGGCCGGCCTGAAGCGCCGGCTCTCCGCCGGGCTGCCGGTACGCGGTGGGGACCGGCTGCCGCTGCGTACCCAGCTGGAACTGATCGCGGAGAAGGCCGCCGACCTGGTGGCCCGGCACGCCGCCTGCTTCGTCGACGACGTGTTGCCGAGGCTGGCCGAGGAGGACGTCCGGATCCTGCGCTGGAGCGAGCTGGACGGCCCGGAACGGGAGCGGCTGCGCACCTGGTTCCGGGAGCACATCTTCCCGGTGCTCACCCCGCTCGCGGTGGACCCGGCGCACCCGTTCCCGTACATCTCGGGTCGGTCGTTGAACCTCGCCGTCTCGGTGCGCGACCCGGACGGCGGTTCGGAGCTGTTCGCCCGGGTGAAGGTACCCAACAACGTGCCGCGCTTCGTCCGGGTGTCCCGGGACGCCCCCGGCATCCGGTTCATCCCGGTGGAGGACCTCATCTCGGTGCACCTCGGGCAGCTCTTCTCCGGGATGCAGGTGGTGGAGTGCCACCTGTTCCGGGTCACCCGCAACGCCGAGGTCGAGGTGGACGAGGACCGCGACGAGGACCTGCTCCAAGCCCTGGAACGGGAGCTGGCCCGGCGCCGCTTCGGCCCGCCGGTCCGGCTGGAGGTCGCCGCCTCGATCACCGACCACATGCTGGAGCTGCTCGTCCGCGAGCTGGACATGCACGACCAGGAGGTGCTGCGGGTGCCCGGCCTGCTGGACCTCTCCGCGCTCTTGCAGGTGTACGGCGAGGCCGACCGCCCCGAGCTGAAGGACCCGCCGTTCGTGCCGGCCACCCACCCGCGCCTCACCGAGGGCGAGGTGCCGCGCAGCGTCTTCGCCACCCTGCGGGACGGCGACGTGCTGGTGCACCACCCGTACCACTCGTTCGCCACCAGCGCGCAGCGCTTCATCGAGCAGGCCGCCGCCGACCCGGACGTGCTGGCCATCAAGCAGACCCTGTACCGCACCAGCGGGGACTCCCCGATCGTCGACGCCCTGGTCGACGCGGCCGCCGCCGGCAAGCAGGTGGTGGTGCTGGTGGAGCTGAAGGCCCGCTTCGACGAGGTGGCGA
This sequence comes from Micromonospora sp. SL1-18, assembly GCF_047921505.1. Classification (NCBI taxonomy): domain Bacteria; kingdom Bacillati; phylum Actinomycetota; class Actinomycetes; order Micromonosporales; family Micromonosporaceae; genus Micromonospora; species Micromonospora sp. SL1-18. The sequence goes on from NZ_JBLROA010000007.1 coordinate 83,902, forward strand.
ACATCGGCTGGGCCCGCACCCTGGAGCGCGCCGGCTGCCACGTCGTCTACGGCCTGGTCGGGTTGAAGACGCACTGCAAGACCGCCCTGGTGGTACGCCAGGAGAGCAACCAGATCCGCCGCTACTGCCACATCGGCACCGGCAACTACCACCCCAAAACCGCCAGGACCTACGAGGACTTCGGCATGCTCACCGCCGACCCGGAGATCGGCGCCGACCTGACCGACCTGTTCAACGTGCTCACCGGCTACAGCCGGCAGACCGCGTACCGACGGCTGCTGGTGGCCCCGCAGGGCATCCGCAGCGGCCTGATCGAGCGGATTGAGCGGGAGATCACCCACGTCCGGCTCGGCATGCCGGGCCTCGTGCAGTTCAAGGTGAACGCCCTGGTGGACGAGGAGATCACCGACGCGCTCTACCGGGCCTCCCAGGCGGGCGTGCACATCGACCTGTTGATCCGGGGCATGTGCACGCTGCGTCCCGGGGTGCCGGGGCTGTCGGAGAACATCCGGGTCCGCTCGATCCTCGGCCGGTTCCTGGAGCATTCGCGCATCTTCCGGTTCGGCAACAACGGCGACGCCGAGTTCTGGATGGGCTCGTCCGACCTGATGCACCGCAACCTGGACCGCCGGGTCGAGGCGCTGGTGCAGGTGAGCGACCCGGTGGCCCGGGCCGAGCTCGACTACGTGCTGACCGCCGCGTTCGGCCCAGAGGTGGACGCGTTCGAGCTGGCCGGAGACGGCAGTTGGAGCCGGCGTACCGGCACCGAGGACGAGCCGCTGACCCACCTGCAGGACCTGCTGCTGCACCGGATCGGCGGGACGGCGGGCTGAGCGGGCGACGGCCGGTTCGGACCGGGCTTACGGTGGGCGGATGACGGACGAGGAGCCGGTGCGGATCCGGGCCGCGGGCGGGGTGGCCTGGCGCCCCGGGCCGAACGGCGTCGAGGTCTGCCTGGTGCACCGCCCCCGGTACGGCGACTGGTCGCTGCCCAAGGGCAAGCTGGACACCGGGGAACACCCGCTGCGGGCCGCCGTCCGCGAGGTCGCCGAGGAGACCGACGTCCGGGCCGTGCCCCAGGTACGCCTGCCCACGGTCCGGTACCGCAGCGAAGGGCGGCCGAAGGCGGTCGACTACTGGTCCATGCGGGCCGCCGCGAGCGGCGGTTTCCAGCCGGACACCGAGGTCGACGAGGTGCGCTGGCTCGGGGTCGACGAGGCGGTACGCCAGGTCAGCTATCCGCACGACGCCGAGGTGATCGCCGCGTTCGCGGCGCTGCCGCCGGTGACCAACACCGTGCTGCTGGTCCGGCACGCGCACGCCGGCAAGCGGGGCACCTGGACCGGCCCGGACAACGGCCGACCGCTGGACGCGCAGGGCCTGGCCCAGGCGCGGGCGCTGGCCGAGTTGGTGGCCCTGGTCCGCCCGGTACGGCTGCTCGCCGCCTCGGCCCGCCGCTGCGTGCAGACTCTGGATCCGGCGGCCGCCCTACTGGACCTGCCGATCGAGGTGACCGGTGACCTGGACGAGCCGAAGCCCGGCCAGCAGCCGGACGAGTGCGCCCTCGCCGCAGCGGCCCGCCTCACCGCCCTGGCCGTCGCCGGCGAGTCGGTCGCGGTGTGCAGCCAGGGCAAGGTGATCCCGGGCATGCTGGAACGGCTGACCGGCCGGGCGGACGACTTCACCACCCCCAAGGGCGGCGCCTGGTTGCTCGCCTTCGCCGACGACCGCCTGCTCACCGCCGACCGCCTGTAAGGAGGGGCCCCTTCTTAACGCCTCCGGTAGAGCAGGGGCCCCTTGTTAACCGCCGCGGGTGCCCGGGGCGCGGGGCCGCACCGCGTCCCCCCACAGCGGATCGGCCACGGGCGCGAAGACGTACGGCACGAAAAGGGCGCCCACCGCGAGCGGTGGGCGCCCTTTCTGCCGGTACGGTCAGCGCCGCGCGGCGGTCTTCCTCGCCGGCGCTTTCTTCGCCGGTGCTTTCTTGGCGGCAGTGGTCTTCTTGGCCGCCGTGGTCTTCTTCGCCGGTGCCTTCTTGGCCGCCGCGGTGGTCCTCTTCGCCGCCGCGGTCTTCTTGGCCGGGGCGGTGGTCTTCTTCGCCGCCGCAGCCTTCTTGGTCGGGGCGGCCTTCTTGGTCGGGGCGGCCTTCTTCGCCGCGGCAGCCTTCTTCGCCGGCGCGGCCTTCTTGGCGGCGCCGGCGGCCCTGGTGGCCTTCGCCGCCGTGGTCTTCTTGGCGGCGCCGGCCGCAGCGGTCTTCTTCGCCGCCGTCGCCTTCGCCCCGGTCGCCTTCGCGCCGGTGGCCCTGGCGGCGGCCGCTGTCATCTTCTTGGCAGCGGCGGTGGCCTTCGGCACCTTGCCGCTGGCCACCATCTCCTTGAACCCGGCACCCGGGCGGAAGGTCGGGACGGAGGTCTTCTTGACCTTCACCGCCTCGCCTGTCCGCGGGTTGCGCGCTGTTCGGGCGCCCCGGATACGCCTTTCGAACGCTCCGAAACCGGTGATCGCCACCTTCTCGCCCTTGGTGACCGCCGCCTGGACCTCAGCGAGGACCGCGTCGAGCGCGGACATCGCCGTCTTCCGGTCCCCCAGGCGAACGGCGAGCGCCTCGATGAGCTCGGCCTTGTTCACGACTTCCTCCCGATTGTGCAACTGACTCGATGCGAGCCATTCTGCGCGCACGGTATGCCCTGTGCTGCCGGGACACAAACATTCGGTGGAAAAAAGGCCTTGTGTCGTAACGGATTCGCCCCCACCGGCGAACCGGTGGGGGCGAAAAGCGATGTGGGCTCAGGCGTACGCCTATGCCACCGAGGGCAGGAACGACGGTCGGGACGCCTCGTACGCGCCGATCTCGGCCTCGTGGCGGAGGGTGAGTCCAATGTCATCCAAGCCCTCCATCAGCCGCCAACGACTGTGGTCGTCCAGCGGGAAAGCCCAGGTGGCATCACCGGCGTGGACCTGGCGGGCGGTGAGGTCGACGGTGATCGGGGTGGTCGGGTCGGATTCCACCAGATCCCAGAGTTCCGCCACGGCTTTCAATTCCAGCTCGACCGGAAGGAGGCCTTCCTTGAGCGCGTTGCCGCGGAAGATGTCGCCGAAGCGGGGCGAGATCACGACCCGGAAGCCCCAGTCCCGCAGCGCCCAGACGGCGTGCTCGCGGGAGGAACCCGTACCGAACTCGGGACCGGCGATGAGAATCGACGCCCCCGAATGGGAGTGATCATTGAGAACGAACGACGGATCCTCCCGCCACGCGCTGAAGAGACCGTCGGCAAAACCGGTGCGGGTCACCCGCTTGAGGTACACGGCGGGGATGATCTGATCGGTGTCCACGTTGGAATGGCGCAGCGGCACGGCGGTGCCGGTGTGGGTGGTGAACTTGTCCATCTCTCGGCTGCCCTTCTACAGGTCGGCGGGGGCGGCCAGCCGGCCGACCACGGCAGTGGCGGCGGCGACCGGCGGGGACACCAGGTGGGTACGCCCGCCCCGGCCCTGGCGGCCCTCGAAGTTGCGGTTGGAGGTCGAGGCCGAGCGCTGGCCCGGCGACAGGGTGTCCGGGTTCATCCCGAGACACATGGAGCAGCCGGCGAAGCGCCACTCGGCGCCGGCGTCGGTGAAGACCTTGTCCAGCCCCTCCGCCTCCGCGGCCTCGCGCACCGCGGCGGACCCGGGCACCACCAGCATGCGTACGCCGTCGGCGACCTGGTGGCCGCGCAGCACGTCGGCGGCGGCCCGGAGGTCCTCCAGTCGGCCGTTGGTGCAGGAGCCGACGAAGACCACGTCGACGGCCAGGTCGCGCAGCCGGGTGCCGGGCGTGAGGTTCATGTACTCCAGGGCCCGGCGGGCGGCGGCCCGCTCCGGCTCGCTGACGAACTCCTCGGGGTCCGGCACGGCGGAGCCCAGCGGGGCCCCCTGGCCGGGGTTGGTGCCCCAGGTGACGAACGGCGTGATCCGGCTGGCGTCCAGGGTCACCTCGGCGTCAAAGGTCGCCCCCTCGTCGGTGGGCAGCGTCCTCCAGTACGCCACCGCCGCGTCCCACTGCGCCCCCTGCGGCGCGTTCGGCCGCCCCTTCAGGTACGCGAAGGTGGTCTCGTCCGGCGCGATCATGCCGGCCTTGGCGCCCCACTCGATGGACATGTTGGCGATGGTCATCCGGCCCTCCATGGAGAGGTCGCGGATCGCCTCGCCCCGGTACTCCACGATGTGGCCGCGCCCGCCGCCGGTGCCCACCTGCGCGATCAGCGCCAGCACCAGGTCCTTGGCGGTGACGCCCGGGGCGAGCCGGCCGGTGACGTTCACCGCCATGGTCTTCGGCCGGGCCTGCGGCAGCGCCTGGGTGGCCAGCACGTGCTCCACCTCACTGGTGCCGATGCCGAAGGCGAGCGCGCCGAACGCGCCGTGGGTGGCGGTGTGCGAGTCGCCGCAGACGATCGTCATGCCCGGCTGGGTGAGCCCCAGCTGCGGGCCGATGACGTGCACGATGCCCTGGTTCTCGTCGCCCAGCGGGTGCAGCCGTACGCCGAACTCGGCGCAGTTGCGGCGCAGCGTCTCGATCTGGGTGCGGGAGGTGGGGTCCGCGATCGTGAGCAGGTCGCCGCGCCGGGACCGGAACGCCGGGTCGTCGTACCCGGTCGGGGTGTTGTGGTCCTCGGTCGCGACTGTCACGTCGGTGCGCCGGACCCGGCGCCCGGCCAGGCGCAGCCCGTCGAACGCCTGCGGGCTGGTGACCTCGTGGAGCAGGTGCAGGTCGATGAAGAGCAGGTCCGGCTCGCCGGCGGCGGAGCGGACGACGTGCGCGTCCCAGACCTTCTCGGCCAGGGTCCTCGGTTGAGTGACTCCCACCATCTGGACATCCTAAATTCTGGGAGGTATGTTTCGGCTTGTGGGACACAGTATGAGCGGTGTCGGCGTTCTCGACAAGGCGGTGGTCATCCTGGCCGCCTGTGTCGACGGCGCCAGCCTGGCCGAACTCGTTGAACGCACCAAGCTGCCCCGGGCCACCGCGCACCGGCTGGCACAGGCGCTGGAGATCCACCGGATGCTGGTCCGGGACACCCAGGGGCGCTGGCGCCCCGGTCCCCGGCTCGGCGAACTGGCCAACGCCGCGCCGGACGTGCTGCTGACCGCGGCCGAGCCACTGCTCTCCGCGCTGCGCGACGCCACCGGCGAGAGCGCCCAGCTCTACCTGCGCCGCGCCGACGAGCGCATCTGCGTGGCCGCCGCCGAGCGGGCCAGCGGCCTGCGCGACACCGTGCCGATCGGTTCGGTGCTGCCCATGACGGCGGGTTCCGCGGCCCAGATCCTGCTCGCCTGGGAGCCGCCGGAGGCGGTCATGCCGCTGCTGCCCCGGTCGAAGTTCACCGGCCGCACCCTGGCCGAGGTACGCCGTCGTGGCTGGGCGCAGAGCGTCGCCGAGCGGGAGGCGGGTGTGGCGAGCGTCTCGGCCCCGATCCGTGACCGCACCGGCCGGGTGATCGCGGCGATCAGCATCTCCGGCCCGATCGAACGCCTCGGCCGCCGCCCCGGCGAGCGCCATGCCATGGCCGTGGTCCGGGCCGGCCAACGCCTCTCCGGCCTGTGATTGCTCTGGCTCCAATTCGCGCATGTGGCGGTGTCCGGCACCTCGGACACCGCCACATGCCGCAAACCGGAGCCGGTCACAGGGCGTCGAGGGTGGGGAACGACGAACGGCCCGCCCCATAAGTGGGACGGGCCGTTCAGTGGTAGCCCCGACCGGATTCGAACCGGCGCTACCGCCTTGAGAGGGCGGCGTCCTGGGCCGCTAGACGACGGGGCCAGGCACTTTTCCTGCTTCACCACCCTGACGAGCGGTGCGGAAGTAGTCTAGCGGCACCACCCTCGGCCCTCCTGACGGGGGTCGAGCCGGTGGATGCCCGCGGCCGCCCAGGTACGGCGGCCCGACGGCAGACCAAGGAGCGGAATGGGCTCTGAAGACGGGCGGGCGCGGACCACGTGGTGGGACGGTCACGAAACAGCCCGCCCCAGCAGGTGGGACGGGCTGTGCGCGCTGTAGCCCCGACCGGATTCGAACCGGCGCTACCGCCTTGAGAGGGCGGCGTCCTGGGCCGCTAGACGACGGGGCCAGAACTGTCTGCTTCCTCGCCGAGGGCGAGGAAGCTGCACTCTATCGGAGATCATTTGCCGCCCCTCACCGGGAGGAGCGGAGCGGAACTCCACCAGAATCCAGCGTCCGGGATTCTCGCGAATCCACGGCTGCGCTGGGGTACCAGGACTCGAACCTAGACTAACTGAACCAGAATCAGTCGGGCTGCCAATTACCCCATACCCCATTGGCCCCTTGCGGCGCCAGGAAGGAACTTTACCCTCCCGGTGCCGGCAGGCCAAATCCAATCCCTCGAACCGCCCCTGACCAGCGGAAACGAGACGTAGGACGCATCAGGCGACCGGCACCACCGGGTTGGTGAGTTCGCCGATCCCCTCGATCCGCACGGTGACCGTATCCCCGTCGGTGAGCGGACTAACCCCGGCCGGGGTGCCGGTCAGCACCACGTCGCCGGGAAGCAGCGTCATCACGTGAGAGATGTACGACACCAGGGCCGGCACGTCGAAGACCATGTCCTTGGTCCGGCCGAGCTGGCGTACCTCCATCTCCTCCGGGTTACGACCCACCTCACACCGGACCTCCAGATCGGCCACGTCCAGCCCGGTGGTGATCCACGGACCCAGCGGGCAGAACGAGTCGAAGCCCTTGGCGCGGGTCCACTGCCCGTCGGAGCGCTGCAGGTCCCGGGCGGTGACGTCGTTGGCGCAGGTGTAGCCGAAGATGGCCCGTTCGGCGGCGGCCCGGTCGGCGCGCCGCGCGCCCGGAGCCCCGATCACCACGGCCAGCTCCGCCTCGTGCTCTACCTGCTTGGAGAAGATCGGCAGACGGATCGCGTCCCGTGGGCCGATCACCGAGGTGGACGGTTTGAGGAAGAGCAACGGTTCCTTGGGCACCTCGCTGCCGTGTTCCGCAGCGTGCTCGGCGTAGTTGCGGCCGACGCAGACCACCTTGCTCGGCAGGATCGGCGAGAGCAGCCGTACGTCGGAGAGCGCCCAGCGGGCGCCGGAGAACTGGATCTGCCCGAACGGGTGCCCCTCGATCTCGGCGATGGTCAGGCCCTGCGGCCCGGCCTCCGGCTCGCCCTCGACGACCCCGAACGACATTCCCTTGGCATGAGCGAAACGAGCGATACGCACCCGGCCAATCTATCGCCGCCCCGCCCGGACCTGCGCGGGCACGCCACGTCATCGCCGGGCACGGACGCGCCAGGGTACGCCGTCACGCGCCGACCGTGGCGGGAATGCCCACTTCGTACCCGCCCGGCGGGCCGGGGACCATAGCTTCGGGTCCGGGAGGTTCGGCCTATGACTGCAACGAAGCGACACCACAGGTCCCTGGCCGTGATCGTGAACTGCCTCGGGGTCATCGCCGCCGTACCGGCCCTGCCCGCCGCGGCACCCCGGGCGGCAGCCGCGCCCGCGAGTCCGGCCCCGGCGGCGGCACAGGCCGCCCCGGTGGAACACGCCACACCCGTCCCGACCGGGACTCCGGCGACCCCACCGGCGGTGACACCCGGGAAACCGGCACCGATCCAGATGTCGGCCCCGCCGGTCACCGTGGCGATGACCGCGGCGAAAACCCCGGCGCCCGGCTACCAGATCCAGATCCGCAACGCCGGCAACAACGTGGTCGAGGCGATCGTACGGCAGGAGCTGCCGACGGGGTCGAAAGCGACCACGGTGACCGCCGGCGGTCGGGCCACTCCGGCGTCCGGCTCGACCACGGCCGGCGACGTGACCTGGCGGCTGAAGCTGCCGGCACACAGCACCACCACCCTGAACACCGCCCTCAGCACGGCCGCACAGGGACAGTCCGTGACCGCACCCGCCTGCGCGTACGGCACCGACGGCACCCGGCCGTACGACTGCGCGACGGCGACCTGGACCGACGCGGCGGCGCCCGCGACGCAGGTGTCGGCGGCGCCACCGGTGTGGCGGCGACCGCCGATCCTGGCGGCCGCGCTGACCGCGCTCCTGGTTGTCACCGGCGGCACGCTCACGTGGCGGTGGCGCCGCCGGCGCCGCTCCGGCGTGGCGACGGCCGGCCCGGCGGCGGGCGGCACGGCGGCGACGAGCGGCACGGCGGCGACGAGCGGCACGGCGGCGACGAGCGGCACGGCGGCGACGAGCGCCGGCACCCCGACCATCGCCGGTGGGACGGCCGGCCCGGCGCAACGCGGCAGGGTCTACCCGCGCCCGGCGCGGCCGGCCCGGGCCGGGCGGCGCCGCACCCCGCCGGTGTGGCTGATGGTCCCGGTCGCCGCGGCGGTGCTGGCCGGGCTGGTCGGGGCGGGGGCGTGGACGGCCACCCAGCGGGTCGCCGCGATCGACACGGGCAAACAGCCGACCAGCGGCGCATGGATGGGTCGGAGCGTGACCGGTGCGGTCGGCGTCCCGCTGCGCGAGACCGCGTTCGAGTTCACCGTCTACCGCGTGGCCTGCGGCGCCGGGGCACTGCCCTCCGCCACGGCGGGCGGCCGGCAGTGCCTGGCCACGGTCGGGGTGCGCAACCTCACGTCGGAAGAACAGACCTGGCACGGGCAGCTGCAACGGGCGTACCTGCCGGGCGGCAACTGGGTCGCCGCCGACGAGGACGCCACCCGGGTCGCCAACCTCGGGCGGGACGTCTTCGCCCAGCCGGTCGCCGCGGGCAGCCGGGTGCTCCTCCCGCTGGTCTTCACCGTGCGCGGCAGCGACCAGCCCAAGCAGTTGGAGCTGCGCAGCGGCGTCTTCTCCGCCGGCGTCCGGGTGACCGTGCCCTGACCGGAGGTGGGGCGGCGGTCGTACCCTGGGGTCCGTGACCGTCGCCCTCGCCCCCGCCACCGCGCTCGACGCAGCCGACTGGCAGGCCCGGCGGCGCGCCCACGAGCAGCGGGTGGACGCCTGGCTGACGCCACACCTGGCCCGCCGGCGCAGCGGCGTGAAGCACCCGGTGGAGGACTTCCTCTTCACCTACTACTCGCACCGCCCCGCCCAGCTACGCCGCTGGCATCCGGGTGCGGGAGTGGTGCTGCGCGACGCGGACCCCGCCGAGTTCGGCCGGGACTACCGCGCCACCACCGCCGGGCTCACCCTCGACACCGATCGGGTACGCGCGCGGCGCGCCGAGTCGATCGCCTGGATCCGTACGCTGCTCGCGGCGACCGCCGGCCGCCCGGCCCACCTCGGCTGTTTCGGGATGCACGAGTGGGCGATGGTCTACCGGCAGACCCAGGACGAGGTACGCCACAACGCCTGGCCGCTGCGGCTCGGCCCGGAGGCCACCGCCGCCGTCGTCGAGGAGCGCGGCGTACGGTGCAGCCACTTCGACGCGTACCGGTTCTTCACCGCGCCGGCCCGGCCGCTGAACGTGCTCACCCCGACCCGCGAGACGCAGCACGCGTTGGACCAGCCGGGCTGCCTGCACGCCAACATGGATCTCTACAAGTGGGCGTACAAGCTCTCTCCGCTGGTGCCGTCAGAGCTGGTGGCGGACGGTTTCGCGCTGGCCCGCGAGATCCGTGCGTTGGACATGCGCGCCTCGCCCTACGACCTGGCCGACCTGGGCTACCCGCCGGTGCGGGTGGAGACCCCGGAGGGCCGGGCGGAATACGTCGCCGCCCAGCGCTGCTTCGCCGAGCGGGCTGCCGGGCTGCGGGCCCGGCTGCTCGCCGCGCTCGACTGAGGCCGGCTGCGCGCGGAATCCAGGAATCGGGCTCGGCCCGGCGGCGGCCCTTTCGTGCCAGTCGATGCCTCTTGATCAACTCCGTGCGCGGCATGTTGTGGTCACTGCCGGCTGCGAGACCACCTGTTGCCGCATACGGAGTTGGTCATTGCGGCGCCTCGAGCTGGCTCAGCTCGAGGCGCAGCTGCGATCGGGTGCGCAGGGGTCAGCAGCCCGGACGGCTTGTTCGACCTTCGCGCAGTAGGCTTCGCGGGCCGCGGCGTCGATCGGTTTCTCGTACTCGGCCGTCGTCCCGGTCCTGCCGTCCAGCTGCTCGCGCAGGATATCGGCGTGCCCTGCATGCCGGGTGGCCTCGTTGAGAATGTGGATCATGACGTTGAACAGCTTCACGTCTGGCCTTGGCCACCACGGTACGTGTCCAGGCGCGTCGATGGGCAGGGCGTTGATCGTCGCATCCGAGTGTTCGCAGACGGACCGGTAGAGATCCAGGATGTCCGCACGCGTTTCGTGCTCAGTGGCCCAGTGTTCGTTCTCCCAGGCGCCCGCGTCGTTCCACCGTGGTACCGGTCCGGGGAACGGCCGGCCGAAAACCTCGCCGAGGGATGGTGGCGTGGACCCAGCGCTCGCCGTCGCGGAGCACCTGGCGCAGCGTCCCCTCGGCGACGAAGCCGACCTTCTCGTAGACCCGCCGGGCGCGTGGGTTGAACGCGAAGACCTCCAACGAGGTCCGGTGCAGGCCGAGCTGCTCGAAGCCGTACCCGACGATCAGCCGGACCGCCTCGGTGCCGAGCCCTCGGTCGCGGCCGGCGGGGCCGATCAGCGTACGGAAGTTGCAGCTGCGGTTGTGGCCGTCCCACTCGTTGAGGACCACCTCGCCGACGCACTCCCCGGTCGCCTTGTCCACCACGGCCAGGTCGAGCCGGTCGGTCTGGCTGTTGCGGCTGCCGTACCAGGCCCGCAGGCGGTTCAGGTCGAACTTCTCCCCCGGCGGGCTACCGGTCAGCCGGACCACCTCCGGATCGGCTATGGCGACCTGGAAGGCGGCGACGTCGTCGTCGACGAACGGGCGGAGGATGACCCGGTCGCCGGTGAGGGTGGGCTTGACGGAGAAGTCGGCGGACACGGGGCGAATTGTCGGTGGTGCCCGGGTCGGCCACAAACCGTTTTCCGGGCGCGGCCGGTCAGTCGCCGTCCACCCGCCGGTCGCGTTTGCGCTGGGACTGGCGTTTCTTCTCGGCCAGACGGCGCTCCTTCGCCCCCCGGGACGGGCGGGTCGGACGGCGGGGTTTGGGCGGCGGGGCGACCGCCTCGCGCAGCAGGGCGATCAGCCGGTCGCGGGCGGCCTCCCGGTTGGCCAGTTGCGCCCGGTGCTCGCTGGCGGCCACGGTCAGCACGCCGTCGACCAGCCGGCCGGCGAGCCGTTCCAGCGCGCGGGCGCGCAGCGGCTCGGGCACGCTCGGCGAACCGGCCAGGTCGAAGCTGAGTTCCACCCGGCTGTCGGCCGTGTTGACGCCCTGCCCACCCGGTCCGGACGAGCGGGAGAAGCGTTCCCGCAGCTCGGCGTCGGGAACCACGATCCGGTCGGTCACCCGCAGTCCGTCGTCCATGCGGAGAGGCTAGCGCCTGACCGGGTGGCTCGGGGTGGGCGTCGAGGTCGGGGTGGGTGCGGGATCCGCCCGCTCGTGGTCCGACCCGGCCGCCGCGTACGCGGCCGCGCCGACGAGCAGCAGGGCGATCACGCCCGCCTTGGTGATGACCGCGCGGGTCGCCAGCCAGGCGGTCCGTCGGGCGCCGGGAACGGTGTTCCGGGCGGTTCGGTAATCCTTCCAGCCACGCTTCGCGCGGGCGTACGCCGCGCCGACAGCGGTGCCGATGACCAGGCCCACCAGGAGGAGGGCCGCGATGACAGCTTGCTCCACCCACGCCAGTATCCATACTCAGCGTAATATTTCCATTGCCCAATGGTCCCACGGCGGATATCCGACAGTTCACCCGATCCAGCCGAAAGGTCCGGTGGGGCGCGCAGGCCAGCGCCGCGGCGGGCGGTCAGCCGCCCCGGCCGATGATCGTGTCGGCGGTCTGCTGCACCTGGTCGATCGGGATCGCGAACCCGATGCCGATCGAGCCGTTGCCGTCGATCGTGGCGATGGCCGTGTTCACCCCGACCACCTCGCCCCGGGCGTTGACCAGCGGGCCACCCGAGTTGCCCGGGTTGATCGAGGCGTCGGTCTGCACCGCGGTGTGCCGGCCGTTGCCGATGCGGACCTGCCGGTTGAGCGCGCTGACGATACCGGCGGTCACCGTGCCCGCCAGCCCGAGCGGGGAACCGACCGCGAGCACCGGCTCGCCGACCCGGGTGGCGTTGGGCTTGGCCAGCGGCAGCGGCGACAGCCCGGCCGACGCGGGCACCTTGAGCACCGCCAGGTCGCTGTTCGGCTCCCGCCCCACCACCTCGGCGTTGAACCGGCGGCCGTCGGAGGTCTCCACGGTCACCGGGCCGGAGCCGCCCTTGGCCAGGATGTGGTCGTTGGTGACGATGTGCTGCTCGCGGTCGATGGCGAAGCCGGAGCCGCTGGCCGACGACGCGGCGTTGCCGCCGACCATCACCGAGACCACCCCCGGCACGGTCTTCTCGGCGGCCGTCACCAGCTCCGCCGGTACCGGCCCCGCGGAGGCCGCTGCCGCATCGGGCGCGTCGCGGCTGGCCACCCAGCTGCCGGCCGCCGCCCCGGACAGGGTGGAGAGCGCCACCACCGCCAGCGCGCTGAGCACCCGGCCGCGCCAGCTCCGTCGCCCCGGGCCCGGCTGCGATCCGGGTACGTCCCAGCGCCCGCGCCCGTCCGGGTCCAGCTCCGGCGAGACGAACCACGGGCCGCGCGGCTCACCTAGTCCGGTCTGCACTGCCATACCTGGCTCCTCACGTGTCGTGCCGACATCCCGGGTGGGTGGTGCGCTCAGGGCAGTCGAGAGAACCACCGCAGGGATCCGGCGGCCGCGCCCATGGCGAAGACCAGCCCCAGGCCGATGAAGCGGGCGGAGATGTCCTGCCGTTCCTTGCGGTAGCCGACGGACGTGCCGATGTCCTCGTACACGGCGCGCAGCTCGGCGCTGCTGGTCGCCTCGTGGAAGCGGCCCCCGGTCTCCTCGGCCACCGCCTTGAGCGTCTGCCCGTCGACCGGCACCTGGATGGCCCGCCCACCCCGGTCGACGAAACCGGACGGAGTGCCGAACGAGATGGCGTGCAGCGGGACCTTGGCCGCCACGGCCTGGGCGGCGGCCTCCATCGGGTCCATCCCCGAGGTGTTCGCGCCGTCGGAGAGGATGATGATCCGGGCCGGCGGCGGGTCCTTGGCGGCCTTGGCGTCCAGGCTCTTCACCGCGCCCAGACAGGTGCTGATCGCCTCCCCGATCGCGGTGCCCTGGACGCCGGTGACGCCCTCGGCGAGCCGCCCGATCCCCTGGTGCAGGGCGTCCCGGTCGGTGCCCGGCGGGACCAGCACCGCCGCGCTGCCGGCGAAGGCGACCAGGCCGACGTTGAACTCCTTCGGCAGGCCGTCGGCGAACCGGCGGGCGGCCTGTTTGGCGGCAGTCAGCCGGTCCGGGTCGACATCGGTGGCGAGCATCGAGGTGGAGACATCCACCGCCATCATCACGGTGGCCCGTTCCCGGGGCACCCGTACCTCGGCGTTGGGCCGGGCGAAGCCGACCACCAGCAGCGCGAGCATGGCCAGGAAGAGTCCCGCCGGCACGTGCCGGCGCCAGGCCGGTCGGTGCGGCGCGACCCGGTCCAGCAGACGCAGGTTGGTGAAGCGAACCGCGTACCGGCTCTGCCGGCGTTGCATCGACAGGTAGCCGAAGACGAGGGCGGCGACGCCGAGCAGGAGCCAGAGTCGGGCGGGCGACTGCCAGGTCACGCGGTACCTCCCCGAGCCGAGGCGGGCGCGGTGGCCAGCCGTCGCTGCTGGTGCACGTGCCGCACGATGTCGGCGGTCCAGTCCCGGTCGGTACGCAGCGCCAGGTGGGTCGCCCCGGTCCGGCGCAGCACGTGGCGTACCTGGTCGCGCTGGGCGGCGGCGGCCTCGGCGTACCGCTCCCGCAGGGCCCGGTCGCCGGTCCACACCTCGCGGCGCCGGCCGGTCTCCGGGTCGACCAGGGTGACCAGGCCGACGTCCGGCAGTTCCAGCTCGCGCGGGTCGGTCACCTCCACCGCGAGCACCTGATGCCGGACGGCGAGCCGGCGCAGCGCCAGCTCCCAGGGTGGGGCGGCGTCCGGATCGTCGGGCAGCCCGTCGAGGAAGTCGGAGACGACCACCACCAGACCGCGCCGGATGGCCATCCGCTGCACGCCGGCCAACCCGTCGACGAGGGTTGGCGGGGCGACGGCGGCGTCAGCCTCCCCGATCCGGGGCGCGCCGAGCAGGGTGCGCAACAGCCCGAGCAGGTGGGTCCGCCCGCCGCGGGCCGGGAACCGGCGTACGCCCCCGGGGGCGAGCACCTGCGCGCCGAGGCGGTTGCCGGTGCCCGCGGTGAGGAACCCGACCGCCGCCACGGCGGCCACCGCGAGTTCGCGTTTGTCCAGTGTGGCGGTGCCGTACTCCATGCTGGGGCTGGCGTCGACGAGCAGCCAGGTGGTCAGTTCCCGGTCGGCGTCGACCTCGCGGACGTGCGGCACGGTGGTCCGCGCGGTGACCGCCCAGTCCATTCGGCGTACCTCGTCCTCGCCGGGGCGGTACTCGCGGCTGCCGGACACCTCGCTGCCGGGTCCGGGCAGCAGGCCGTGGTACTGGCCCTGCAGCAGCCCGTTCAGGCGACGGGTGACGGCCAGTTCGAGCCGACGCAGTCGCTGGTCGGGGGCGAGATCCGCCAGGCCGGGCTCGGGCAGGATCGGGGTGGCCCGGCGCCTCATGCCGCCGCCAGATCGGACGCCGTCTCGGGATGACCGGCGGCGACCCGGGGCGGCGGCACCGCCTCGACCAGCCGGCGTACCACCGCTTCGGCGGAGACCCCGTCGGCCACCGCGTCGAAGGAGAGGACCAGCCGGTGGGACAGCACGTCCACCGCCAGGTCCCGGACGTCCTCCGGGAGCACGTACTCCCGGCCCCGGATCATCGCCTGGGCCCGGGCGGCGGCGACCAGGCCGAGGGTGGCCCGGGGGCTGGCCCCGTACGCCAGCAGTGGCGCGATCTCGGGCAGCCCGAACCGGCCCGGGTCCCGGGTGGCGAGGATGAGCCGGACGACGTACTCGGCAAGCGCGTGGTGGACGAAGACCTGACTGGCGCGGCGCTGGAGTTCGCGCAGTCGGGCCGGGTCGAGCACCTGACGCGGGGTCGGCCGGTCGCTGCTCATCCGGTAGAGGATGGCCAGCTCGTCGGCGTCGCTCGGGTAGTCGACGACGATCTTCATGAGGAACCGGTCCCGCTGGGCCTCGGGGAGCTGGTAGACGCCCTCCGACTCGATCGGGTTCTGGGTCGCGAGCACCAGGAACGGCTCGGGCACCGGCCAGGTCCGGCCGCCGATGGAGACCTGCCGTTCGGCCATCGCCTCCAGCAGCGCCGACTGCACCTTGGCCGGGGCGCGGTTGATCTCGTCGGCGAGCACCAGGTTCGCCATGACCGGGCCCAGCTCGACGTCGAACGTTTCGGTGGAGGCGCGGTAGATGCGGGTACCGACGATGTCCGAGGGGACCAGGTCGGGGGTGAACTGGATGCGGGAAAAGGTGCCGCCGACGACGTTGGCGAGGGTCTGCGCGGCGAGGGTCTTGGCTACTCCCGGCACGCCCTCCAGCAGGCAGTGTCCGTCGGCGACCAGGGCGGTGAGCAGGCGTTCGACGAGGCGGTCCTGCCCCACGATCACGCGCTTCACCTCGAATAGGGTCTGTTCCAGCTCGACGCCGCCGGCGTCGGCGTCGACCGGGCTGGGCACGCTGGCCAGGGTGTCCGAGATGTCCGTCACGGTGCTTGCTTCCCGTGCTGGCGGCCGGACAAACGTCGGATTGTGGGCCCCTGCCGGGTCGTTCCAGGGCCGGACCGGGACGACTCCCTCGACCGGGCGGCAACGGGTACGAGCGACGCAGTCCGGCCCAGACCGGGCCCCGCCTGACGCGGGCATGACGCTGGCCCCCGCCGAGGCGGGGGCCAGCGGGGCGGGGCGGATCAGTTGGCGATGATGATGTGGAACGGCCTGTCCGCGAACCCGCCGGAGGAGTTGCGGGTCTGCACGAAGACGGCGCTGGAGATCAGGTAACGGGGCGCGACAAAGATCTCGCCGCCCGGCGGGACGTTGTTCTGGTCGTTCGTGCCGATGGTCGCGTTGTACGCCTTGAGGTTCGCGGCGTAGTTGAGCGTCACCTGATACTGCCCCGCGAACTGGCCCGGCAGGTTGCTGGCGAACCGGAAGGCGCCGGTGACGTTGGCCGAGTGCTGGAGCAGGGTGCCGTTGCTGCTGACGACGGCCCAGGCGACCGTGCCGGGGGCGGGCGCGGCGAGCGTGGCCAGCATCTCGGCCTTCGCCTTCCGAGATTCGGCGGCGGTCACCGGAGGCTGGTGGCCGGGCTGCCGAGCGGCGGGCTGGGCGGCCTCGATCGGAGCCTTCGCCGGCGGTTGGGCGGCGGCCGCGATGCCCCCACCGGCCAGGGTGAGGGTCAGGACGCCGAGTGCTACCGCCGTCGCCTTGCGTCTGACGAATGTGGCCATTACAGGTCTCCCTTTTGTGACCGTGCTGATACGGCCGGCCCGCGACACACGGGTCGGTTCACTTCGCAGGAGAGCCGGGCAAAAGAACAGCGGACCATCGGGGATCGGCTTGTCTATGCACCACGAGAACCCGGCTTGAGCTGGGATTACTACAGAGAGTTGAGACGTCGCAACCAGGTGGTTGGGTGACTGGTCAGGTGGTCGCTTCGGCGGTGGGTAGCCAGGGTCGGCCGGCGGCGAGTTCGGTGAGGGCAGTCATGATGTTGCGGCCGTGGGCGGTCGCGGTGGCGAGGTAGGAGCGGATCAGCGCGAATTGCTGGGCTCCGTCGAGGGTGCGTAAGCTCCCGGATACTTTCTGCCGGATCTTGACCATGCGGATCTGCTGTTCGGCGCGGTTGTTGTCGAACGGGGACCGCAGATCGACCGTGAAGCGCAGGTAGTCGCCGGTCCGGTCCCGCATCCGGCGTGCGAGGGCGGTCAGTTTCCGGCCGGTCTTGGACGTGTCGTGCTGGTGGTCCTTGACCGCGACGAGGGCGGCTTGGCGGAACAGGCTGGTCTGCTCGCCGAGCAGGCCGGGGTCGATCCCGGATGCCCCGTGGGAACGGGCGGTGTCCGCGGCGGTCTTGAGGGCCAGCAACGCGTCGGCCGCCTGCCGTGGCCACACCGCTTGCGGTGCCAGTTCGGTGGCGGCGGCAAGCTCGCGCAACAGGTGAGCGCAGCACAACTGGTGTCCGGCCGGGGTGTAGGTGTCGTACGGGGCCCACGCGTCGTGCACCGCGATCCCGGTCATCGAGGCCATCACCTGCCCGGCGTCGATGCCGGCCCGGCCACGTTTCGGGTGCACCCACACGAGGGTGTGCTTCCCGGTGGTGGCCACGTGCACCCAGTGCAGCCTGCCGGCGACCCGCAACCCGGACTCGTCGACGTGCACCACGCTCGCGTCGGTCAACACGTCACGAACCTGATCCACGAACTCCGAATCGGCCAGGGCGTCACCGGCGCGGGCGTGCGCGGCGGCGACCCCGCCGGCCGACATCGGCACCCCGAACAGATCCGTCATCGCCTGCGCGGTCCGCGCCTGCGCCCCGAACAACGCCTGCTGCAGATACACCGCCGCAGCCTGAGCCCTCGGCCCGTACTGCACCGGGGCATCGACCCCGTCCGGAGCCCGACCGGCGGTGACCTGCCCACACCGGCACCGACGCGACACGATCCGATGCTCCGTCACCCGCACACCGATGTCCGGCAGGTCGAACACCTGCCGCACCGCCACCCCGGCCACCACCGCACCGGTCAGATCCTCGCCGCACCCGCCACAACCGGCTGGTTCGTGCTCGAACCGCTCCTGCGGGTCATCCACCTGCCGAAGCGTGCGGCCCTCATGACCAGGCTGCCCACCAGGCCGCCGACCCGAACGTGTCCGCAACGACTTCGGCGCCGGCGGCTTGGCCAGCCCATCCGACGACGGTGGCCGCGACGAGTTCGACGAGTCCTGCCCCAGCCGAGCCCGCAGATCCGCGTTCTCCGCCCGCAACACCGCGTTCTCCTGCCGCAGCCTCGCATTGTCCTGCCGCAGCCTGACGTTGTCCTGCTCAAGATCAGCGACCCGGGCCTCCAAACGCGCAAGCCGCTCAAGAAGCTCCACGATGGACGGCGTTCCGGACACCCAACCATGATCCAACTCGAACGCCCCAGGTCAAGCCGACCCGCCGACGAACACCTGACCAGTCACGTGGTTGGTAGCACCGCAAAAAGCAGCCGGTCAATAGCTCTGATTTGCGTTTTGCCTGGTCATGGCGCCTCCGGAAATTGTGAAATGCGAGTCGACGGACATTCACAAAAGGCCATGGCGGGCATCGCCACGGCCGCCGGGCGATACGGTGACGGCCGTGACCACGACGACGGGCGAGGGACTGACCGGCACCCGGGCAAACCAAATCACGGCGGTCGTGTGCTGGCTCGCCGTCGCGCCCGCGGCAGCCTGGGTGGTGCTCCGGCTGGCCGGGTCGGACCGGGGACCGATGGTGCAGGCGGTCGCCTTCACGCCGTACGTAGCCGCTGGTTCCCTGGTGCCGCTGGTGCTGGCGCTCGCCCTGCGGCGGCGCGGGGCGGCGGTGGTCGCGGCGGTCGCCGCGCTGGTGCTGGTCGGTGCGGTGGCGCCCCGCGCGGTCGCCGCCGCGCAGCCGGCGGCCGACGGCCCGATGCTGCGGCTGCTCACCGCCAACCTGCTCAAGGGCGGCGCCGCCCCGAGCCGGCTGATCGCCCTGGTCCGCGACCAGCGCGTGGAGGTGCTGACGGTGCAGGAGTTCACCCCGGAGATCGCGGCCGAGCTGGACCGCCACGGGCTGGCCGACCTGCTGCCGTACCGGGTGCTGAACCCGGAGGTCGGCACCACCGGCTCCGGGGTGTACGCGCGCTTTCCGCTGAGCGACGGCGGGTTCCGGCGCAACCAGGGCTTCCTCTTCACCCAGGCGTACGGGACGCTGGCGGTGCCGGGCGCGCCACCCGTGCGGGTGGAGTCGGCGCATCCGGCCGCCCCATACTCCGTCGACGTGGTGCCGGACTGGCGGACCGATCTACGCGGGCAGCCGCCGGCCACCCCGCGGGGGCGGCTGAGCATCCTGGCCGGGGATTTCAACGCCACCCTCGACCACGCCCCGCTGCGCGACCTGATCGCCACCGGGTACGTCGACGCCGCCGACGCGGCCGGCGCCGGGCTCCTCGGCACCTGGGGCCCGTACGACGGCGACCTGATCCCGCCGGTCACCATCGACCACGTGCTGGCCGACCGGCGCATCGCGGTCCGCTCGGTGGCCGTGTACCCGTTGCCCCGCAGCGACCACCGGGCCGTCCTCGCCGAACTACGCCTGCCCGCCGTGTAAGGAGGGGCCCCTTGTTAACAGACGGGTGTTAACAAGGGGCCCCTCCTTACACCCGGGCCCGGGAGAGGCCGTAGGTGAGGGCGTCGACGAGGGCGTGCCAGCTCGCCTCGACCACGTTCGGGTGGACGCCGACTGTGGTCCAGTCGCGGCCCGCGCCGGCCGTCTCCACCAGCACCCGGGTCACCGCGCCGGTGCCGTGGCTGCCTTCCAGGATGCGGACCTTGTAGTCGGCCAGCTCGAAGTCGCGCAGCTCCGGGTAGTGCCGGACGAGCGCCACCCGCAGCGCCTCGTCCAGGGCGTTGACCGGGCCGTTCCCCTCGGCGGTGGCGATCACCCGCTCGCCGCGTACCCGGATCTTGACGGTGGCCTCGGAGACCACCGCGCCGTCCTCGCGGTGCTCGACCAGCACCCGGTACGACTCCAGCGCGAACGGCCTGGGTGCGGCCCGGCCCGGCAGCTCGGAGCGGACGAGCAGCTCGAACGAGGCGTCGGCGGCCTCGAACGACCAGCCGCCGGCCTCCAGCTCCTTGACCCGCCTGGTGACCGTGGACAGGGCCTCCGGATGGCCGGACAGGTCCAGGCCCAGCTCGCGGCTCTTGAGCTCGACGCTGGCCCGCCCGGCCATCTCGGTCACCAGGATCCGCATGTCGTTGCCCACCACCGACGGGTCCACGTGGTTGTAGAGCAACGGGTCGACCTTGATCGCGCTCGCGTGCAGCCCGGCCTTGTGGGCGAAGGCGGCGGCCCCGACGTACGCCTGGTGGGTGTCGGGGGCGATGTTGGCGATCTCGGCGATGGCGTGCGAGACCCGCACCATCTGTTCCAGGCAGCCCTCCGGCAGGACGGGCAGCCCGAGCTTGAGCTGAAGGTTGGCGACGACCGCGAAGAGGTCGGCGTTGCCGGGGCGCTCGCCGTACCCGTTGGCGGTGCCCTGGAAATGCCGGACGCCGGCCTCGACGGCGGCGATGGTGTTGGCCACCGCGCAGGCGGTGTCGTTCTGGCAGTGGATGCCGAGCAGTTCCGGCGCCACACCGGTGCGCGCGGTGACGTCGGCGATGGCGGCGGTGACCTGGGACGGCAGCATCCCGCCGTTGGTGTCGCAGAGCACGAACCGCTCGGCTCCCGCGGCCAGCGCCGTCTCCAGCACCGCCGCGGTGTACGCGGGGTCGTGCCGGTAGCCGTCGAAGAAGTGCTCCCCGTCGACGAAGACCCGCCGCCCCTCGGCGACCAGGAACCGCACCGTGTCGTGGATCATCGCGAGGTTCTCGCCGGCGGTGGTGCGCAGCGCCCGCTCGACGTGCCGGAGGTCCGCCTTGGCGACCAGCGCCACCGCCGGCGTCTCGGCGTCGAGCAGCCCGCGCACCTGCGGGTCGGTCTCGACCGCCACCCCGGCCTTGCGGGTGGCCCCGAAGGCGACCAGGATCGCGTGCTTGAGCCGCAGCTCGGTACCGGCACGCTGGAAGAACTCGGTGTCCTTGGGCACCGCGCCCGGCCAGCCGCCCTCGATGAAGCCGACCCCGAGGTCGTCGAGCAGGCGGGCCACCGCCAGCTTGTCGACCACCGAGTAGCTGAGCCCCTCGCGCTGGGCGCCGTCGCGCAGCGTCGTGTCGTAAACCTGGAAGGTCATGGAGTCCTCTTCTCGAGCCTTGAGGGGAGCAACAAAAAGACCCCCCGCGGATGCGGGAGGTCTGCGCGCTCGGCGAGAGGGAAGCCGGCGCGCTAGTTGCCAATAATCAGGACGAAGCTGGTCACGGTCCGTACTCTGCCACCCCGGTCCCGCTTTTGGGAGGCACAATCCACATGTCGGGACGGTGACGGAGGGTGGAAGTACCTGATCGGGGGAGGCGTCGGGGCAGAACACGCCGCCCGGTGATCAACTTCACAAGCCATCCGACCGCCGACGAGGGGAAACAACGCTGCGGAAGAATCTGGAACTGATCCAGTTACCGGCCTCGCGCCGCTGACGAGCCGTTGTCAAGGAGGACCTGTGCTCACTGTCGGTGACCGCTTCCCCGAGTACGAACTCACCGCCTGCGTGTCGCTCGACGCCGACAAGGCGTTCGAGACGATCAACCACAAGTCCCACGAGGGCAAGTGGCGAGTGGTCTTCTTCTGGCCGAAGGACTTCACCTTCATCTGCCCGACGGAGATCGCCGAGTTCGGCCGCCTCAACGACGAGTTCGCCGACCGGGACGCCCAGGTCCTCGGCGTCTCCGTCGACAACGAGTTCGTCCACTACGCGTGGCGCAAGGACCACCCGGACCTGCGCGAGCTGCCCTTCCCGATGCTGAGCGACATCAAGCGCGAGCTGACCGCCGCCTGCGGCGTGCTCGGCGAGGACGGGGTCGCCCAGCGGGCCACCTTCATCGTCGATCCGAGCAACGAGATCCAGTTCGCGATGGTGACCGCCGGCTCGGTCGGCCGGAACGTCTCCGAGGTGCTGCGGGTGCTGGACGCGCTCCAGACCGACGAACTCTGCCCGTGCAACTGGAACAAGGGCGGCGCGACGCTGGACGCCAAGGCGCTGCTCGTCGGCACCGGGGCCTGACGGTGGGCCTGGACGCGGTCAAGGCGGCGCTGCCCGGGTACGCCAAGGACATCAAGCTCAACCTCGGCTCCACCATCGCCACCTCGACCCTCAGGCCGGAGCAGGCCTGGGGCACCGCCCTGGCCTGCGCGGTGGCGGCCCGCAACCCGTCGGTGTTGAGGGAGATCGCCGCCGACGCGGCCGGTCACCTCACGCCGGAGGCGATCGAGGCGGCCAAGGGCGCCGCCACGATCATGGCGATGAACAACATCTACTACCGGGCCAAGCACCTGATCGGCGACGAGCAGTACGCGTCGCTGCCGGCCCGGCTGCGGATGCAGATCATCGCCAGGCCGGGCGTGGACAAGGGCGACTTCGAGCTCTGGTGCCTCGCCGTCTCGGCGATCACCGGCTGCGGCGTCTGCCTTGAGTCGCACGAGAAGACCCTGCGTGCCGCCGGGTTCAGCCGTGAGCAGGTGCACGAGGGGCTGCGAATCGCGGCCGTCGTGCACGCCGCCGCGGTGGCCCTCGACGCGGAGGCCGCGCTGGCCTGAGCCGCCGGTGTAGCGATCCCCACAGCCGGGTACGAAGGGGTCGACAGGACACATCCCCCGAGAAGTCGAGAAAGGGAGTGGACGCCATGGAGCCACTCGACCCTCGAACGACCCACGGGACGCCGGACCCGCTGACCCCGGGTGGTCGGGGCGCCTTCGCGGGTGGCACCCCCGCGGGGCGCTTCTATCCGTGGAGCTACCGGGACGACGCCGGGGTGTCCGGCGTCGACCTGGTCGGCTACAAGGTGCAGGCGAACGACGGCGGTATCGGCAAGGTGGACCAGGCCAGCCACGAGGTGAACTCCAGTTACCTGGTGGTCGACACCGGACCGTGGATCCTCGGCAAGAAGGTCATGCTGCCGGCCGGCACCGTCAACCACGTCGACCACGACGAGCGGAAGGTCCACGTCGACCGGAGCAGGGACCAGATCAAGGCCGCGCCCGAGTACGACGTGTCCACCGACTCGGATCCGGTGTACCGGGACAAGCTCGGCGGGTACTACGACGACACCTATTCGTCGATCCCGCCGGGTACCGCCCGGTGACGGAGGGCACCCGCAGCTGACGGTCGGCGGGGCACATCGGGGCCCCGCCGGCCGTTACCGTGTCAGGGGTGGATGCCACGGACACCCCTCACCGGAACCCCTTCCCCGCCCTGTTCAACTTCCGCGACGTCGGCGGCCTGACCGGCCACGATGGGCGGACCGTGTGCCGGAGCCGGCTCTTCCGCTCCGACTCGCTGCACCGGATCGACGAGACCGACCAGGCGGCGTTCGCCGCCCTCGGCATCCGTACCGTCATCGACCTGCGCCGCCCCTCGGAGGTGGCGCGGGACGGCCGGGTGCCCGCCTACGCGGGTCTGACCTACCGGCACATCCACCCGGAGCACCAGGACTGGGCCGAGCAGATGTACCTGCCGGGCACCAGCCTGGCCCGCTACCTCGCCGACCGGTACGCCGATCTGGCGCGGACCGGCACCGCCGGGCTGGCCGAGGCGGTCGGCCTGATCGCCGACAGCGCGAACGCCCCGGCGGTGGTGCACTGCGTGGCCGGCAAGGACCGCACCGGGATCGTCTGCGGCCTCACCCTGGCCGTGCTCGGCGTCGCCGACGGCGACATCGCCGCCGACTACGCGCTCAGCACCGAGGCATCCGAACGCTTCAGCGCCTGGGTGGCGGCCACCACCCCCGAGGCCGCGGAACTCCCGCCGCCGTACCTCGCCTCCCCCGCCGAGGCGATGCTCCTCTTCCTCACCGAGCTGCGCGAGGGGTACGGCTCGGTCGAGGCCTACCTCCACCACGCCGGCGTGACCGACGCCCAGCTGGCCGCCCTCCGCGCCCACCTGCTCGACTGAGCCGCCGAGGCGCTCCCCGGGGACAAGAGGTGACGGCCGGCACTGTCGTCGACGGTGCCGGCCGGGCCCCTTTGACCCGGTAACGTGATCTCATGCGCCGCCTGCAGCGGCTCGCCGAGCGGACACCGGCGGGGCGGGAACGCTACATCGATCTGCTCCGCGCCCTGGCGATCATCACGGTGGTGCTCGGCCACTGGGCGATTGCCGTCATCGGCCACGACCCCGCCGGCCGTCCCACCGGGCACTCGGCGCTCGCCGACATGCCCTGGGCGTACCCGGTCACCTGGGTGGTGCAGGTGATACCGGTCTTCTTCCTCGTCGGCGGCTTCGCCAACGCGGCGTCGCTGACCAGCCGGTTGCGGCACGGCGGAACCGTCACCGGATGGCTGCTGGACCGCAGCGCACGCCTGGTCCCGCCCACCACGGTGTTGCTGGTGGTGCTCGCCGGCACCGCCCTGGCGGGCCGGCTGCACGGCACCGATCCGGTGGAGATCCGGATCGTGGTCTGGTTCGCCACCATCCCACTGTGGTTCCTCGGCGCCTACCTCGTCGTGGTCCCGCTGGCCCCGGCGATGTACGCGCTGCACCGCCGGTTCGGCCTCGCGGTGGCGGTGGCGCTGGTCCCGCTCGTGGCGCTCGGTGACGTGGCTCGGCTGACCGGGCGGGACATCCTGGCACAGGGGAACTACGTGCTGGGCTGGCTGGCTATCCACCAGCTCGGCTTCGCCTGGTACGACACCCGGCTCCGGCCCGACGACGCCCCACAGCGACGGGGGCTGTGGACACGCCAGCTGCCGATGACCCGTCGGGCGGCCCTGGCGTTCCTCGGCGGCGGGCTCGCCGCGCTGGCGCTGCTGACCCTGCTCGGCCCGTACCCCGTGGCCATGCTCGCGGTGCCCGGTGAGCGGCTGAACAACTCCTCCCCACCCACCGTGGCGCTGCTCGCCGCCGCCACCGCCCAACTCGGGTTGATCCTGCTGCTGCGGGACCAGGCGGAGCGGTGGCTGCGCCGGCGGCGCCTCTGGAAGGCGGTGGTCGCGGTCAACTCAGTCGTCCTCACCGTGTTTCTCTGGCACCTGACCGCGGCCGTGCTGCTGATCGCTCTCCTGGACACGCTGCACCGGCTGCCCACCCCGCCGGTGTCCTCCCTCGCCTGGTTCGCCTGGCGGGTGCCCTGGCTGCTCATGCTCATCGTGGTGCTGACCGGGCTGGTCGCGATCTTCGGACCGGTCGAGGCCCGGTCCGGCCACCGACGGCCGCGGCGCGGGGGCGGGCCACCCGGCTGGGGGCTCGCCCGCGCGCTGCCCATGACGTTCGCCGTCACCGGCTTCGGTCTGCTCGTACTGGGCGTGACGATCAACGCCCGCACGCCGGAGTCGGCCCCCGAACCGCTCGGCGTGCCAGTCCCGGCGCTCATCGCCTATCTGGCCGGGGCCGGCACGCTACGACTGCTCAGGTCCAGGTCGGGAAGCCGACTCCAGTAATGGACCGGGGTGGTGGGATCGGGGCGCAGTGCAGGAACCCGCCCTGCCGCTGACCACCCCAGCTCAGATCAGAGCACCCGGTGCACCCAGCCGTGGGGGTCCTCGGCGCGGCCGCGCTGGATGTCGACCAGCTGCTTCCGCAGGGCCATCGTGGAGCGTCCCGGCTCGCCGCCGCCGATGAGGAACTCCCCGTCGGGGAAGCGCACCCCGCCGATCGGGGTGATGACGGCGGCGGTGCCGCATGCGAACACCTCGCGCAGCCGGCCGCTGGCCGCGTCCGCCTGCCAGTCGGCGAAGCTGACTGGCCGCTCCGCCACCCGGTGCCCGGACTCGGCGGCCAGGGTGAGGACCGCGTCCCGGGTGATGCCGGGCAGGATAGTGCCGGCCAGCGGCGGCGTGACCAGGGTGTTGTCGTCGTAGACGAAGAAGACGTTCATACCGCCCAGCTCGTCGACGAAGCGCCGCTCCACCGCGTCCAGGAAGACCACCTGGTCGCAGCCCGCCTCGATCGCCTCGGCCTGGGCGACCAGGGAGGCGGCGTAGTTGCCGCCGCACTTGGCCGCGCCGGTGCCACCCGGCGCCGCCCGTGTGTAGTCCGGGGAGGCCCAGACCGTGATCGGCTTGACTCCGCCGGTGAAGTAGGCGCCGGCCGGGGAGGCGATGACCGCGTAGAGGTACTCGTTGGCCGGCCGGACGCCGAGGAAGACCTCGCTGGCGAACATGAACGGCCGCAGGTAGAGGCTGCCTTCCTCGTCCTGCGGGACCCAGTCCTTGTCGATCTCGACCAGTCGGCGCAGCGACTCGACGAACGCCTCCGGCGGCAGCTCGGGCATCGCCAGCCGCCGGGCGGACGCGACGAAGCGGGCCGCGTTCGCCTCCGGACGGAACAGGGTCACGCCCCCGTCCGCGGTCCGGTACGCCTTCAGCCCCTCGAAGATCTCCTGCGCGTAGTGCAGGACGGCGGCGGCCGGGTCCATCGGGATCGGCGCGCGCGCCTCCACCCGGGCGTCGTACCAGCCCTTGCCGTCGGCGTACCGGATGGTCACCATGTGGTCGGTGAACACCCGGCCGAAGCCGGGGTTCGCCAGCAGGGCGGCCCGGTCGGCGGCGGATACCGGCACGGGATTCGGACGGATCTCGAAATCGAGCTTGTCACCACCACTCATCGCGCTGACCTCCCTGCGGGTCCACGGCATGCGCCACCGCACGCCGACGTCATTGGTGCCAGAAACTTACCCCGAACGGTCGTTCAGCGGATAGCTCCGCCCCGACACATCGAACACATCCGATGGCGGTGCGGGCGATCGGGTGGACCGGGCCCGGATGCGGTTCTGGCGCGGCCCGATCTCCGGGCCGCGGTGACGGCCCTGGTCAGGCTACGGCGTAGCCGGCGAGCCGATCGCCGACCTCCTCGGTGCGCAGCGGCGCCCCCGGCGTACGGCTGGCCAGCTCGGTGGCGACGGCGTCGGTGACCCGCGCGGCGGCGTCGGCGTGGCCGAGCTGGTCGAGCAGGAGCGCGGCGGAGAGCACCGCGGCGACCGGGTCGGCGACGCCCTGGCCGGCGATGTCCGGCGCCGAGCCGTGCACCGGCTCGAACATCGACGGATACCGCCCCTCGGGGTTGATGCAGCCGCTGGCCGCCAACCCGATGCCGCCGGTCACCGCCGCGGCGATGTCGGTGAGGATGTCGCCGAAGAGATTGTCGGTGACCACCACGTCGTACCGCTGGGGCTGGGTGACCAGGAACATCGCGGCGGCGTCGACGTGCTGGTACTCGGTGGCCACGTCGGGGTGCTCGGCCGCGACGGCCTCGAAGGTACGGGCCCAGAGCGAGCCGGCGTGGGTCAGCACGTTGGTCTTGTGCACCAGGGTTACCTTGCGCCGCTCGCGACGGCGGGCCCGGGCGAAGGCGTCCCGGATCACCCGCTCGACGCCGTGCCGGGTGTTCAGGCTCTCCTCGGTGGCCACCTCGGCCGGGGTGTCCCGGTGCAGCGAGCCACCGGCGCCGGCGTACAGGCCCTCGGTCCCCTCGCGGACCACGACCAGGTCGACCTCGCCCGGCTTCACGATGGCCAGCGGCCCGGGTACGCCTGGCCAGAGGCGCGACGGGCGCAGGTTGACATACTGGTCGAACGCGAAGCGGAGCTTCAGCAGCAGGCCGCGCTCCAGCACCCCCGGCGGCACCGTCGGGTCGCCGACCGCGCCGAGCAGGATGGCGTCGTGCCCGGCCAGTTCGTCGAGGACCGAGTCGGGCAGCACCTCACCGGTACGGTGGTAGCGGGCTGCGCCGAGGTCGTACTCGGTGGCGGTCACACCGGGAAGCACGGCGTCGATGACCTTGCGGGCCTGCCCGACCACCTCGGGTCCGATCCCGTCCCCGGCCACCACCGCGATCCGTGCCACCTGCGCTCCTAACCTCGTCGTTCTGCGCAACGGTACGCCGCCGTCCCGCCCCCCGGTACGCGTCTTCCAGTATCCGGGATTTCGGATGCTCAGCAGGCTCCCAGGTGGCACTCATGGTGCGGTCAACTCCACTGCTTAGGGTCGGAGAATGATCGACGAGCGGCGACGGGCCCGGTGGGCCGACGAGCAGCCCCGGACCCGGTGGATCAACCAGTCTTCCCTCCTCAGCCGCCCCGACCTGCGCCTCGGCGCCCGCAGCCACCGGCTGGACCGGGCCGGCGGCACCGCGGTCGACCGGATCAGCGTCCGACACACCATCCGCACCTCGACCGCCGAATACTCGCTGCTGCTCAACGCGCCCGACTGGCTGGGGCGTCGGGGCGTCGGGGAGGCGCTGGGGGACGCGGTCGCCGAGCTGCGCGCCATCGACCTCACGTACGGGCCGAACCAACCGGACAGCCTGGTGTCGAAGCTGCGCCGGGGCGAGATCAGCCCCGAGTCGTACCCTCCGCTGGCCGACCTGGTGGACCGCTGCGCCGCCATGCGGGCGGCGACCGACGGGTGGTTCGACGCCTGGGCGGTGCCGGGCGGTTTCGACCCGGGCGGCCTGCTCGGCGGCTGGGCCGTGGAGCGGGCGGCGGCCCGGCTGCGCGCGGCCGGTGTCCACAACTACGCCCTGCTCAGCGGCGCCGACCTCACCGTGCGCGGCCACGCGCCGCACGGCGGTCCGTGGCGGGTCGCCGTGCACCATCCGACGGACGCGCACCGCGCGCCCCTGATGCTGGACATGACGGCCGGCGCGGTGGGCACCTCCGGGGTGACCGGACGCCGCGGGCACGTGGTCGACCCGCACACCGGCGAGCCGGCCGACCAACTCCTCGCCGCCACCGTGGTGGGCCCGGACCTCGCGGTGGCCGACGCCTACGCCACCGCCCTCTACGCCGCCGGGCCGGCCGGGCTGGCCTGGTTCCGCAACGGCTCGGACTACCGGGTGATCTTCGCCCAGAGTCGACGGTGAGCTCCTGGGCCCGCCCTCGTCGCCCCACCTTCGACTGAGGACGCAAGACGCGATCGGCCCCCACGGTCTCGGCAACGACCGTGAGGGCCGGTCAGCGACGAGTGCGCGTGGCTCGCGCAATCGAGGGGTGCGGACCGGCGGGCCGGACGCCCGACCGCGCCACCCGAAGACGGGCCGGAGTCTCAACTCAGCCAGTGACCGCACGAGTACGCTAGCGAATCGACGCAACTCGACGCAAGAGTCTCCACAGCGGACCATCTCCGCCCCCGAATCCGCAGTCGATCGGTCGACCTGCGGCGGGCAGAGATGACGGACCGGTGCCGGGAATGGCACGCTGTCCGCCGTGAGTTTCGATTTGAGCGTGTGGGCCCTGCCCCCCGGGGCCACACCCGACCAGGTGCGGGCGGCGGTGCAGCGGTGCCGCGAGGGGTGGCACGGCGAGCGGCACCCCGACCCGAGGGTGGTCGGCTTCTACCGGGCGATCACCGCCGCGTATCCCGACCGGCCTGCCGGCCCGGGCACCCCGTGGGAAGTCGCCCCACTGCACGCGGCCAGCGACCACGTCGAGATGAACCTTGTCCCGACCTGCGAGGACCAGGTGCTGCTCGACATCGAGCGGCTGGCCGGCGAGCATGACCTGATGCTCTACGACGCCCAGGACGGCACGGTCTACCCGCCGCCCACCCGCGTCCGGACCTGATCCCGCGCGGTCACGACGAGGGGCCCGGCCATGCGGCCGGGCCCCGGGTTCGTCGTGTGTGGACTACTCGTCGCGCAGGTCGGCCGCGCTGGCCGAGACCGCACCGATCGAGTCGGCGGCCGAGCTGAGCAGGTCGGCGCCGAGGGCCTGGTCGACGGTGAGCGTCATCAGCGTCTCGCCACCGGCCTCCCGGCGGGCGACCTGCATGGCGGCGATGTTCACCCCCGCCGCGCCGAGCAGGGTGCCGACGGTGCCGACCACGCCCGGCCGGTCGACGTAGCGCAGGAAGACCAGGATGCCCTCCGCGCCGATCTCCACGTCGAAACCGTCCACTTCGGTCAGCTTGATGACGTCACGGGTGCCGGTGTGGGTCACCGTGCCGGAGACGCTGACCGTCCGGCCGTCCGGCAGCGCGCCGCGCACGGTCACCAGGCTGGGGTGGTCGACCGTCTCGGCTTGCGTGGCAAGGGCCACCTCGACCCCGCGCGCGGCGGCCAGGTGCGGCGCGTTGACGTAGGTGACCTGCTCCTCCACCACGGAGCTGAACAGCCCCTTGGTGGCGGCGAGCTTGAGGACCGACACGTCGTGCGTGACGATCTCGCCGCGCACCTCGACGGTGACGGTGGCGGCCACCCCGCCGGCCACCGCGGTGAAGGCCCGGCCGAGCTTCTCGGCCAGCGGCAGCAGCGGCCGGACGTCCTCGGCGACCACGCCGCCGGCCTGCACGTTCACCGCGTCCGGCACGAACTCGCCCTGGAGCGCAAGCTTGACGCTCTTGGCCACGGCCAGGCCGGCCTTGTCCTGCGCCTCGTTCGTGGAGGCGCCCAGGTGCGGGGTGGCCACCACGTTGTCGAAGGCGAACAGGGGCGAGGAGGTGCACGGCTCCTTCGCGTACACGTCGACGCCGGCGCCGGCGACCCGACCCTCGGCGATCGCGTCGGCCAGGGCCTGCTCGTCGACCAGGCCGCCGCGGGCGGCGTTGACGATCCGGACGCCCGGCTTGACGATCGCCAGCTCCTTCTCGCCGATCAGGCCCACGGTCTCCGGGGTCTTGGGCAGGTGGATAGAGATGAAGTCGCTCTCCCGCAGCAGCTCCTCCAGCCCCACCAGGCGGACGCCCAGCTGCGCGGCGCGGGCCGGCTGGATGTAGGGGTCGTACGCGATCAGCCGGGTGCCGAAGGCGGCGATACGCTGCGCGAACAGCACACCGATGCGGCCGAGGCCGACCACGCCGACGGTCTTGCCCTGGATCTCCACGCCGGTGTACTTGGACCGCTTCCACTCCCCCGCCTTGAGCGCGGCGCTGGCGCTGGCGGTGTTGCGGGCCACGGCCAGCAGCAGCGCGACGGCCTGCTCGGCGGCGGAGACGATGTTGGAGGTGGGCGCGTTGACGACCATGACGCCCCGCGCGGTGGCGGCCGGCACCTCGACGTTGTCCAGGCCGACGCCGGCCCGCGCGACCACCTTCAGGCGCGGCGCGGCGGCGATGGCCTCGGCGTCGATC
Organism: Micromonospora sp. SL1-18; assembly: GCF_047921505.1. Lineage (NCBI taxonomy): Bacteria > Bacillati > Actinomycetota > Actinomycetes > Micromonosporales > Micromonosporaceae > Micromonospora > Micromonospora sp. SL1-18. The sequence continues at coordinate 114,768 of NZ_JBLROA010000007.1, forward strand.
TGCGTGGCGCTGCGTACGATCACCGCGTCGGCCTCGGAGAGCGCGGAGAGCAGGGCCGGGCGGTCGGTGCCGTCGACATGACGCACGTCGAAGTCGTGCGCGAGCACCTCGATGGCGGCGGGGGCAAGTTCTTCGGCGATCAGTACGACAGGATTCATCGGTCCTCGTAGACGCTCGTGTGCGGTCGGCCCGGCACGTCCGGACGCCGCGCTGCGCCCTGCGCTGATCCGTGCCTTGGCCGTCGGGGTGCCGATGAGGCACCTATGAAGGATCGTAGGGCGCGGTTCCGGCGGCGTGCCCCAGACTGCGGGGTGAGCCCTCACACACAGCGTTGCCGCACGCCTGGGGGTGGGCACGACCCATGGCCCGACGCCGGGAAGTGCGTCGGGCCACAGGCCGCGTCTTCAGCGGCCTGACCCTGGGTCAGGCGGTCTCGGTGATGGGCCGGTCGACCCAGCTCATCATGGCGCGCAGCTTCTGCCCGGTCTCCTCGATCGGGTGCGCCGCGCCCTCGGCCCGCCACTTGGCGAAGTTCGGCCGGCCGGCCTCGTCCTCGGCCACCCACTCGCGGGCGAACTCGCCGGACTGGATCTCGCCGAGGATCTTGCGCATCTCCTCCTTGACCCGGGAGTCGATGATCCGGGGGCCGCGGGAGAGGTCGCCGTACTCGGCGGTGTCCGAGATGCTGTAGCGCATCCGGGCGATGCCGCCCTCGTACATCAGGTCGACGATGAGCTTCAGCTCGTGCAGGCACTCGAAGTAGGCCACCTCGGGGGCGTACCCGGCCTCGGTGAGCACCTCGAAGCCGGTCTGCACCAGCGCCGCCGCGCCGCCGCAGAGCACCGCCTGCTCGCCGAAGAGGTCGGTCTCGGTCTCCTCGGTGAAGGTGGTCTTGATGGCGCCGGCCCGGGTGCCACCGATCGCCTTCGCGTACGCCAGGGCCAGGCCGAAGGCGCTGCCGCTGGCGTCCTGCTCGACGGCGACCAGGCAGGGCACGCCCTTGCCGTCGACGTACTGGCGGCGGACCAGGTGACCCGGGCCCTTCGGGGCGACCATCGCCACGTCCACGTCGGCCGGCGGCTTGATCAGGCCGTACCGGATGTTGAAGCCGTGGCCGAAGAAGAGCGCCTTGCCGGCGGTCAGGTTGGGGGCGATCGACTCGGCGTACAGACCGCGCTGGGCGGTGTCCGGCGCCAGGATCATGATCACGTCGGCCTCGGCCGCCGCTTCGGCCGGGGTGAGCACCCGCAGGCCCTGCTCCTCGGCCTTCGGCCGGCTCTTCGAACCGACCGGCAGGCCGATCACCACGTCGACGCCGGAGTCGCGCAGCGACAGCGCGTGGGCGTGGCCCTGGCTGCCGTACCCGATCACGGCGACCTTGCGGCCCTGGATCAGGCCCAGGTCGGCGTCGTCGTCGTAGTACACCTCAACGCTCATTGCATTCCCTTTCGTACGGCGGTGCCCGGCGGCCCGTCGTGAATCTGTGCGGTGCGGGTCCGGACGACGCGGCACCGCGCCGACCGGGTGGTGCTCAGGCGGCGCGCAGCGCGGGGCCGGCGGTGATCGAGCGCGAGCCGCGCCCGATCGCCACCGTGCCGGACTGCACCATCTCCTTGATGCCGAAGGGCTCGAGGTCGCGCAGCAGCGCGTCCAGCTTGTCCGGGGTGCCGGTGGCCTCGATGGTCAGCGTGTCCGGGGCGACGTCGACCACCCTGGCCCGGAACAGGTTCACCGTCTCCAGGATCTGACCGCGGGCGTTGCGGTCCGCGCGGACCTTGACCAGCAGCAGTTCCCGGGTCACCGAGACCTGCGGGTCCAGCTCGACGATCTTGAGTACGTTGACCAGCTTGTTGAGCTGCTTGGTCACCTGCTCAAGCGGGGACGACTCGGCGTTGACCACGATGGTGATCCGGGAGACGTCCGGGTTCTCGGTCTCCCCGACGGCGAGGCTGTCGATGTTGAAGCCGCGCCGGGAGAACAGCCCCGAGACCCGGGCCAGGACACCCGGCTTGTTCTCCACAAGCACGGACAGCGTGTGCATCGTCATTACAGCTCGTCCTCGTCGAAGGCGGGGCGGACGCCCCGGGCGAACATGATCTCGTCGTTGCTGGTGCCGGCGGCGACCATCGGCCAGACCATGGCGTCCTTGCCGACCACGAAGTCGATGACCACCGGGGCGTCGTTGATCGCCATGGCCGCCTCGATGGTCTTGTCCACGTCGGCGGCGTTCTCGCAGCGCAGGCCGACGCAGCCGAGCGCCTCGGCGAGCTTGACGAAGTCCGGGATGCGGTGCTTGTGGGTGCCCAGCTCGGTGTTGGAGTAACGCTCCCCGTAGAACAGGGTCTGCCACTGCCGAACCATGCCCAGGTTGCCGTTGTTGATCACGGCGACCTTGATCGGGATGCCCTCCAGCGCGCAGGTGGCCAACTCCTGGTTGGTCATCTGGAAGCAGCCGTCGCCGTCCACCGCCCAGACCGTGGTGTCCGGCTTGCCGACCTTGGCCCCCATCGCCGCCGGGACGGCGTACCCCATGGTGCCGAGGCCGCCGGAGTTGAGCCAGGTGTACGGCTTCTCGTACGAGATGAACTGGCTCGCCCACATCTGGTGCTGGCCGACGCCCGCCACGTAGATCGTGTCCGGGCCGGCGATCTCGCCCAGCCGCTTGATCACGTACTGCGGGGAGAGGGTGCCGTCGGCCGGCTCCTCGTAGCCCAGCGGGTAGCGCCGGCGCAGGTCGTCGAGCTGGGCCCACCAGTCACCGAGGTCGGCGGCCGGCCGGGCCGCCTGCTCGGTGGTGACCGCGGCGATCAGCTCGTCGATCACGTGACGGGCGTCGCCGACGATCGGGACGTCCGCGTGCCGGTTCTTGCCGATCTCGGCGGGGTCGATGTCGGCGTGCACGACAGCGGCGTCCGGCGCGAACGAGTCCAGCTTGCCGGTGACCCGGTCGTCGAAGCGGGCCCCGAGCGCCACGATCAGGTCGGCCTTCTGCAGACCGTAGACCGCGGCGACGGTGCCGTGCATGCCGGGCATGCCCAGGTGCTGCCGGTGCGAGTCGGGGAACGCGCCGAGCGCCATCAGGGTGGTGACCACCGGGATACCGGTCAACTCGGCCAGCCGGCGCAGGCCCTCGGTGGCGCCGGCCTTGAGCACGCCGCCGCCGACGTAGAGCACCGGGCGGCGGGCGCTGGCCAGCAGCCGGGCCGCCTCGCGGATCTGCTTGCCGTGCGGGTGCAGGGTCGGCCGGTAGCCGGGCAGGTCGAGGGTGGGCGGCCAGGAGAAGGTGGTCGGTGCCTGCAGGACGTCCTTGGGGATGTCCACCAGGACCGGGCCCGGCCGGCCGGTCGAGGCCAGGTGGAACGCCTCGGCCAGCACCCGCGGGATCTCCTCGGCGGTCTGCACCAGGAAGTTGTGCTTGGTGATCGGCAGGGTGATGCCCTGGATGTCCGCCTCCTGGAAGGCGTCCGTGCCGATCGCCGGCCGCGCGACCTGACCGGTGATCGCCACGATCGGCACCGAGTCCATGTACGCGTCGGCGATCGGGGTGACCAGGTTGGTCGCGCCCGGGCCCGAGGTGGCCATGCAGACGCCGACCCTGCCGGTGGCCTGGGCGTAGCCGGTGGCGGCGTGCCCGGCGCCCTGCTCGTGCCGAACCAGGATGTGCCGGACCGCGGAGTCGTAGAGCGGGTCGTACGCGGGCAGGATCGCGCCGCCCGGGATGCCGAAGACGACGTCGACGCCGAGCGCCTCGAGCGACCGCACCAACGATCCGGCACCGGAGACCTGCGCCGGGCCGGGCTGCCGTACGGCTGGCGCGGCCGGGACGGCCCCGTTGCGGGGGGTGGAGGCGTGGTCGGCGGCGCCGGCCGGCTCGGCGGCCGGGCGGGCTCGCCGGGCGGAGTGGGCGAGAGTCTCAGGCGTGGGTCTCGTCATGGCGGTTCAAGCCTTCGGCTGGAGTGGGTGATGCGCTTCTCAGGATGGAACGCGGGCGTCCCGGTGATGGTCCGATGGCAACAAAAAAGCCCACGTGCAGATGCACGGGGCCAGCGCACTCTCGATCAGCGGAGAGTGCGCTCAGGTAAGTACTCGCAGAGACCGGTTCGACGACATGTGGCTAAGCCTGACGCATCTCACGCGATGAGTCAACTGATCCCACATTTTGGTTAACGGGCGCCGGCGTGTCCCGCTGCGGCGCGCCCTCCGCGGCCGTCCCCACCTGCGAAGATTCCTCATCTGAAGCACGCGGCGCGGGCACCGACGCGGGCTCGTTCGACCGGAGCCGGGGCAGCAGCGGCGAGGAGCCGGGGCGCAGCGGCGTGACCGCCTGCGCCGGCGGTACGGAGGTGGGGCGCGCGCCCGGCGAGGTGGCCGCCTCCAGCATCGCCTCCAGGTGCTCGGCCGGGACTCCCCAGCCGAAGAGCGCGCCCTGCCCGAACCGGCAGCCGGCAGCGACCACCGCGGCCAGCTCGGTGGGGGTGGTGACGCCCTCGGCGATCACCTCCATGCCGAGCTGGTGCCCGAGGCGCATGACGATGTCCACCATCGGGGCGAACGCCGGCCCGTCCCGGCCGACCGGCCGGACCGGCTCGTGCTCGGCGACCAGACTGTGGTCAATCTTGAGGATGTCGATCGGCAACCGGCGCAGCTGCCCCAGCGACGAGTAGCCCGCGCCGAAGTCGTCCAGCGCGATCCGCACCCCGGTGAGCCGCAGCGCGGCCAGCCGCCGGATCAGCTCGTCCAGGTCGGTGGCGACCGCGTGCTCGGTGACCTCCAGCACCAGCCGCTGCGGCGGTACGTGGTGGGCGTGCAGCGCGTCGGCGACCTGGACGACGTACTCCGGGGCGTGCAGCTCCCGGGGCGAGACGTTCACCGAGACCCAGACGTCGTGCCCGTCGGCCAGCCATCGGGAGAGCTGGTAGCAGGCCTGATTCAGCACCCAGGCGCCCAGCTTCGAGATCATCCCGCACTCCTCGGCCAGGGGGATGAACTCGTCCGGGCGGACGTTGCCCAGCTCGGGGTGATGCCAGCGGAGCAGCGCCTCGGCGCCGACCGGGCGGACCGACGGCAGCGAGGCCACCGGCTGGAACGCCAGCCGCAGCTCGTCGCGCTCGATCGCGCCGCGCAGCTCGTGCTCCAGCATGGTGCGCCGGCGCAGCAGCTGGTCGTACGTGGCGTCGTAGTGCTCGACCCGGTTCTTGCCCCGCTGCTTGGCGTAGCGCAACGCCAGGTCCGCGTTGCGCAGCAGCAGCTCGACGTCGGTCTCCCCGTGGTTGCCGGCCACCCCGATGCTGACCGACAGGAAGATCGGCCCCTTCGCCTCCTCGTACGGACTGCCGAGCACCTCCAGCAGCCGCTCCGCGACCGGCCCGGCGTCGCTCGCGCCGTGCATCAGCACCGCGAACTCGTCACCGCCGAACCGGGCGGCCAGGTCACCCGGGCGGAGGTTGCCGCGCAGCCGCTGGCCGACCTCGATCAGCACCGCGTCGCCGACGTCGTGCCCCCGCATGTCGTTGACGTTCTTGAAGCCGTCCAGGTCCAGCCCGAGCAGGACGCACGGGACGCCGGCGTCGGCGCGGCGGTGCAGCGCGCGTAGCAGCCCGCGCCGGTTGGCCAGGCCGGTGAGCGGGTCGGTGTGCGCCAACTCGCGGAAGTGGGCCTCCCGGGCGGCCAGCCGGTCGGCGTAGCCCCGGACGTCGTTGAGGGCCAGGTACTGCCGGGCCACCAGGGCGAAGCCCTCGACGCTGCCGGCGACGATGCCGAGGGCGTCGAACCCGCCATCCTGGCTCAGGTGGTACATCGCCGAGGCGGCCATGGCGAACATCGGCACGAAGGCGTACTCGCCGTCGCGGCGGATCAGGTCGACGTCGACCTGGGCGGGCAGGTCGACCCGGTGCACCGCCGCGGCGGTGGCCAGCAGGCCCGTGGCCAGCACCGCCGCGCCGGTTAGGGCCAGCACCGGGCCGGCCTGGCAGAGCCCGGCGGACAGGCCCAGCCCGCCGCTGGTCACCCAGGTCGTCCCGGCGCCGAGCAGGACGAACCGCCCGCGCGGCGCAGCGGCCCGCAACACCATGATCAGGGTCAGCCCGGCGGTGAGCGCCGCGCTCATCGTGGCCAGCACGATGGGTACGCAGGCCACCGGGGTGAGCGCGCCGAGCAGCCGGGTCGGCTCGCTGAAGACCACCCAGCCGACGAACCAGAGCGCGCTCGCCATGATCACGCCGTCGAGCAGCAACCGGGCGGTGGCGGCCCGGGTGGCCGCGGCGCCGGGCAGGCGGAGCAGGGCGGCGCCGAGCGCGAGCCCGCTGAGCGTGCCGCCCATCGAGACGAGCGTCGCCCAGCCGGTGCGTTGCCCCTGCCGGTAGGCCCAGTCGTCGCCGGTGGCCAGCACGGCGGCGACCCCGACGAGGAGGCTGCACAGCGCGATCCCGGCGGCCGCGGCGAGCAGCACGTGGGTCTGCCGGTGCGGCCCGACCCGGCGCCGGGCCGAGGCGGCGAGCAGCGCGGTGGCGCCCACGGCGGCGAGCCCGCTCAGGACCGCGACGATCACCACGCCCGGGGACGATTGCACGACCTCAACTCTGCCGGATGCGCGCCCCCTCAGGGGTACCGGGTGTGCAACTGTTGGGACACGGCCCGCGTGCCCAGCGGCCGTCGGGGCAGCGGGTGTCAGACTGGTAGTCATGCCTGAGCTGCGGTCGAGGACCTCCACCCACGGTCGGACGATGGCCGGCGCCCGGGCCCTGTGGCGGGCCACCGGGATGACCGACGACGATTTCGGCAAGCCGATCGTCGCCATCGCCAACAGTTTCACCCAGTTCGTCCCTGGTCACGTACACCTCAAGGACCTCGGCGGCCTGGTCGCCGACGCGGTGGCCGAGGCCGGCGGGGTGGGCCGGGAGTTCAACACCATCGCGGTGGACGACGGCATCGCCATGGGCCACGGCGGCATGCTCTACTCGCTGCCCAGCCGGGAGCTGATCGCCGACGCGGTGGAGTACATGGTCAACGCGCACTGCGCGGACGTCCTGGTCTGCATCTCCAACTGCGACAAGATCACGCCGGGCATGCTGCTGGCCGCGCTGCGGCTCAACATCCCGACGGTCTTCGTCTCCGGCGGCCCGATGGAGGCCGGCAAGACGGTGGCGATCGAGGGCGTGGTGCACTCCAAGATCGACCTGATCGACGCGATGATCGCCGCGTCGAACGAGTCGGTCACCGAGGACCAGCTCGGCCAGATCGAGCGCTCGGCCTGCCCAACCTGCGGCTCCTGCTCGGGCATGTTCACCGCCAACTCGATGAACTGCCTCACCGAGGCGATCGGGCTGGCGCTGCCCGGCAACGGGTCGACCCTGGCCACCCACGCCGCGCGCCGCTCGCTCTTCGTCGAGGCCGGTCGCACCGCCGTGGCCATCGCCAAACGCTGGTACGAGCAGGACGACGCCTCGGTGCTGCCCCGCTCGATCGTCAACCGGGCCGCCTTCGAGAACGCCGTCGCGCTCGACGTGGCGATGGGCGGCTCGACCAACACCGTGCTGCATCTGCTCGCCGCCGCCCGGGAGGCGGAGCTGGACTTCGGCGTGGCCGACATCGACGCCATCTCCCGCCGGGTGCCCTGCCTGGCGAAGGTCGCGCCGAACTCGCCGCACTACCACATGGAGGACGTGCACCGGGCCGGCGGCATCCCGGCCATCCTCGGCGAACTGGACCGGGCCGGCCTGCTCAACCGGGACGTGCACGCGGTGCACTCCCCCTCGTTGACCCGCTGGCTCGCCGACTGGGACGTGCGGGGCGGCTCGGCCACGGCGGAGGCGGTCGAACTGTTCCACGCCGCGCCGGGCGGGGTGCGCACCACCGAGCCGTTCTCCACCACCAACCGCTGGTCGTCACTGGACACCGACGCGGCCGGCGGCTGCGTGCGGGACCGGGGACACGCGTACAGCACCGACGGTGGGCTGGCCATCCTGCACGGCAACCTGGCGCCGGACGGCTGCGTGGTGAAGACCGCCGGGGTGCCCGAGGAGTGTCTGACCTTCCGCGGCCCAGCCAAGGTCTACGAATCGCAGGACGACGCGGTGTCGGCGATCCTGGCCAAGGAGGTCGTGCCCGGGGACGTGGTGGTGATCCGGTACGAGGGCCCGAAGGGCGGCCCCGGCATGCAGGAGATGCTCTACCCCACCTCGTTCCTCAAGGGCCGCGGGCTGGGCCGCTCCTGCGCGCTGCTCACCGACGGGCGGTTCTCCGGCGGCACCTCCGGCCTGTCCATCGGCCACGTCTCCCCGGAGGCGGCCTCCGGCGGGCTGATCGCGCTCGTGCGGGAAGGCGACGAGATCGTCATCGACATCCCGGCCCGGTCGATCCAGCTCAACGTTCCGGACGACGAACTCCATGCCCGCCGGGTCGCCGAGGAGAAGCGGGACCGCCCGTACACCCCCACCGACCGGCAGCGGCCGGTGTCCGCGGCGCTGCGCGCGTACGCCTCGATGGCCACCTCGGCCAGCGACGGCGCCTACCGCCGCGTGCCGGAGTGAAAGGAGGGGCCCCTTATTAACGCCTATTGCATAGCAGGGGCCCCTTATTAACACCCGTCCCCGGTAGGGTCGCGCGTCGTGGGGACGACCATGAGCTACGCGCGACGGATCCGGCCGGTCATCGACCGGGTGTACGTGGCCACCCGCTGGGCGGCCCGGGCCCGGATGGAGGCGTTCTACGCGGAGCGGGGCGCGGACCTCGGCTCCGAGAACAGCTTCTACTCGGGCCTGCTGGCCCGGCCGATGCCGGCCGAGGCCCTCGCCGACGGGCTGGTCTACACCACCGGTGACATGAGCCGGGAGCTGGACCAGGGCGTCCTTGAGGTGGACGCCGAGGGCACCTGGCACCTGACCGAGCTGGGCCGGGAGTTGGCGCTGTTCGCGCAGCGGGCGACCGCCGAGGCCGCCGAGGAACTCTGGTCCTCCGGTCCCCCCATGCTGCCCGGCCTGGCGTCGGTGCCCCGGCTGGCCGAGCTGGTCGGCCGGGTGCTGGCACATGGGCTGGCCACCGGCGGGCCGGCGTTCCGCGCCATGACCCCGCCTCACGAGCCGGACGACGCCTCGCCGGCGGTGCTGCTCACCACCCGGCTCGGCTCGCTGCGCCACCACCGGGCCGACGCGCACCGGGCCGCGTGGCGGGCCGCCGGGCTGACCGCCGCGCAGATCAAGGCGCTGCCCGACGGGCCGGAACGCGCGGCGATCGAGGCCGAGACCGACTGCCGCGACGAGCCGGCGTACGCGGTGCTCAGCGAGGCCGAGCGAGGGGAACTGCTCGCCGGGCTGGGCGCGCTGCCAGGCTGACCGACCTCCGCCGGGGCGTCGGCGATCGAGATCTTGGACAGTTGCCGTTCGTTGTGAACGGCAACTGTCCAAGAATCACAACGGCAGCGGGTGCCGCCTTATGTCGTTGACGCAGCGGAGCACCGGGCGGGTGGTGAGAGACGCCGGGTCGAGCGGGATGTCCGCGCGCACGGTGAACACCGCCGAATCGCCGGGCAGCAGGGTGACGAGGGCCTGGTCCACCTCCGCCGACGGGTGCAGCCGGTCCGGGAACAGCGTCAGGTCGCGCAGTATCGCCCGGGCGGTCACCTGGACGAGTTGGCCGCCGTCGACCGGCTCGACCGTGGCCTCCATCTCCGCCGCCGGCCACTCGATCTCCCGGTCCTCGGCGAAGAACCACAGCGCCCGCTCCGCGGTGGCGCCGGCCTCCGCGACCAGCAGCTCCCGCCGGGCCTCGTCCGGCCTAGCCAGCTCCGCGGGCAGCGCCAGCGCCACCGAGGCGTACGCGGGGACGTCGAGGTCCACCGAGGTCTTCGCCCTCGGTTCCCCGGCCAGAGTGCACCGGGTGACCGTGGCCGGCGTACGCCACGCCTCGGTGGTGTCGTTCACCGCCACCAGGGCCAGCCCACCGTCGCGCGGCTGGACGGTGAGCAGCCGGTCGGCGTACGCGCGGCGCAACGCGTACCAGAGGGGCTTGCGGTGGCCGTCCCCGTCGACCGCCGCCCACGAGGTGACCGGCCAGCAGTCGTTGAGCTGCCAGACGATGGTGCCCATGCAGACCGGCTGGTGGGACCGGAAATGCTCGACGCCGAGCTGGATGGCCCGAGCCTGGTTGAGCTGGGTGAGGTAGTGCCAGTCGTCGAAGTCGGCGGGCGCCGGCAGGTGGGCGTCCAGCCCGCGCCGGAGCTTCCGGTCCCCGTCGATCGCCTTCTGGTGGTGGGCCATTCCCGGCGAGTCGGGCGCTAGGTGCTCGTCGGAGAGGGCCCGGCGCAGGGTCGCGTACGCCGGGGGCGCCTGGTAGCCGAACTCGGCGACGAAGCGCGGCACGTACTCCCGGTACTTCGCGTAGTCGTCGGTGTTCCAGACGTCCCAGATGTGCGTGGTGCCGTGCCCCGGGTCGTTGGGGTGCGTGTCCTCCCGGCCCGACCAGGGGCTGCCCGGCCAGTACGGCCGGGTCGGGTCCAGCTCGTCGACGATCCGGGGCAGCAGGTGCAGGTAGTAGCCGCGCCCCCAGGTGCGCCCGGCGAGGGGTTGCTGCCAGTCCCAGTCGTGCCAGCCCCAGATGTTCTCGTTGTTGCCGGTCCAGAGCACCAGCGACGTGTGCGGGGCCAGCCGGACGATGTGCTCGCGCGCCTCGGCCTCGACCTCGGTGCGGAACGGCTCCTCCTCCGGGTACGCGGCGCAGGCGAAGAGGAAGCCCTGCTGCACCAGCAGGCCGAGGGAGTCGGCCAACTCGTAGAAGTCTGCCGACTCGTACCGGCCACCGCCCCAGACCCGGATCAGGTTGACGTTCGCCCCGATCGCCTGGGTGAGCCGCTCGGCCAGCCGCTGCCGGGTGACCCGGTTGGGGAACACGTCGTCGGGAATCCAGTTGACGCCCTTGACGAACACCGGCACGTCGTTGACGTGCAGCACGAACGGGGTGCCGCGCGCGTCGGGGGTGGTGTCGAGGCGTACCGAGCGGAAGCCGATCCGCCGGGACCAGGTGTCCAGCGTCCGACCGTCGGGGGCGTGGAGGGTCACCGTCAGCGGATACAACGGCTGCTCGCCGTACCCGGCGGGCCACCACCGCTCGGGGTCTCGGACGGTGAGCGTCGCCACGGCCGTGCGCTCTCGCGCCGGGATGGTGACCTCGACGGTGACGCCGGCGACCTCGGCCCGTACGACCAGCGGGACGTCCGCCGCCCGCTCGACCTCGACGGACAGCTCCACCCGGCCGGTGTCGCCGGAGACGGTGACCAGCGGCCGGACGGCGGCCAGCCGGGCGGTCGACCAGGCGTGCAGCCCGATCTCCTGCCAGATGCCGGCGGTGACCAGGGTGGGACCCCAGTCCCAGCCGAAGTTGCAGGCGGTCTTGCGGATGAAGTTGAACGGCTCCGGGTACGCGTTGGGCCGGTCGCCGAGCCGCTCCCGGTGCGCCTCCGCGTAGCGGTACGGCGAGTCGAAGCGGACGGTCAGGGTGTTCGCGCCCGGCCGCAGCAGGTCCCCCAGGTCGAACCGGTACCCGCGGTGCTGGTTCTCGGTGCGGCCGACCTCGGTGCTGTTGAGGGTCACCGTGGCGACCGTGTCCAGGCCGGCGCAGACCAGGTCCACCCGGTCGGCGTCGCCCGGCTGCGCGGCGAAGGTGGTCTCGTAGACCCAGTCGGTACGCCCGATCCAGCCCAGCCGGGTCTCGTTGTCGTCCAGGTACGGGTCGGGGATGAGGCCGGCGGCCAGCAGGTCGGTGTGCACGCAGCCGGGCACCGTGGCCGGCACCGACCGGCCGGCGACCTCCGCCGGCACCTGCGGACCGGGTACGGCCCGCAGCACCCAGCCCTCGTGCAGGGTCTGACGGCTCACGATTTCACTGCGCCTTCCATGATTCCGCGGACGATCTGACGTCCGCCGACGAACAGCATCACCAGCAGCGGAACGGTGGCGATTAACGCACCGCGCGGCAGCACGGCGCCGCCCCGGAGTCGGTGAACCGGTTCAGTATCCTTGCCGGACAGCCGGCTCAGCGGTGTGCGGGGCCCAACTCCTCGAACCACGCCTCGACCCGCTCGGCGGTGGCCGGGCGGGCGACGGCGAAGCCCTGGCCGTAGCGGCAGCCGGCCCGGCGGGCCCCGGCGACCTGTGCGTCGGACTCCAACCCCTCGACCACCACCTCCAGGCCGAGCCGGTCGCCCAGGGCGGCCACCACCTCGATCAGCGGAAGGCGCCCGTCGGCGGCCGGCCCGACCAGATGTGGGCCGACCTTGAGCAGATCGATCGGCAGCCGCCGGAGCTGGGCGAGGGAGGCGTGCTCGGCCCGGAAGTCGTCCAGCGCGGTCCGTACGCCGAGCGAGCGCAGGCCGGCGAGCCGGGCCACCACGGTGGACAGCTCCGCCCCGACCGCGGGCTCGGCCACCTCCACGACGAGGCGCTCCGGAGGCACGTCGTACGCGGCCAGGGCGGCCGCCGCCCGGGCCACGAAGTCCGGCGCCGCCAGCTCGCGGGGCGTGACGTTCACCGCCATCCACAGCTTGCGTCCCCCGCCCGACCAGTCGGCGAGCTGCCGGCAGGCCCGGTCCAGCACCCACCGTCCGACCTCGCCGAGCAGGTCCAGGTCGGTCGCGACGGGCAGCAGCTCGTCCGGCAGCACGGTGCCCAGGGCCGGGCTGCGCCAGCGCAGCAACGCCTCGGTGCCGACCGGCTGTCGGTCGATGAGGGCCACCACCGGCTGGTAGACCAGGTCCAGCTCGCCCCGGGCGAGCGCGCCCGGCAGCTCCCGCTCCAGGTCCAGCCGGCGCACGAGCTGCTCCTCCAGGTAGGCGTCGTACCACTCGACCCGGTCCCGGCCGAGCTGCACCGCGCGTCGCCGGGCCAGATCGGCCTGGCGCAGCACGTCCTCCGGATCACCGCCGGTCGTCTCGGCCAGCCCGACGCTGACCCGGATCCGCGGCACCCCGCCGGCCCCCGGCTCGGTCAGCCCGGCCAGCAACCGGCTGCCCAGCGCGTACGCGACCACCGGCCCGACGTCGGTGAGCACGGCGAACTCGGCGTCGGCGAGACGGGCCACCAGGTCGCCGGGGCCACAGCCGGCCCGGAGCCGACGGGCGACCTCGACCAGCACGGACCGGTCCACGGCCGCACCGTCGGCGGCCCCGACCAGGTCGACGACGAGCAACGCGCCGCCCTCCCGCCGGGCGAGCCCGCGCACCAGGTCGTTTCGGTCCGCCAGCCCGGCGAGCGGGTCGGCCGTCCCGGGCGGGCCGACAAGCGGGTCCGACGCGCCCAGCCAGCCGACAAGCGGATCCGGCGTGTCCGGCCAGCCGACAAGCGGATTCGACGTGTCCGGCCGATCGTCGACCGGGTCCGCCGCGCCCGGCCGGTCGTCAGCTGTGCGCAGCCGGGACTCCCGGGCCAGCCGGTCGGCGCGGCGCCGCTGGTCGACGACGGCGAGCACCTCGCGGAGCACCATCGGCGGGATGACCGCCAGCCCCAGGGCGATCGCGGGGACGGCGATCTCCCTCGCCGTCCAGAGGCGGTGGCCGGCGGCCAGCGCGGCGATGCCCGCCGGCGCGGTCAGCCAGGGCCAGACGGCCGGGATGCCGTCGGGCCGGGACGGCCCGCCGGTGGCCGCACGCCGGGCACCGTCGGCGGTGAGCAGCACGCCGGCCAGCAACGGAGGCACGACGGCCAGGGCGGCCCGGTCCGGGGCGCCGTGGGCGAGCAGCACCACAAGCAGGGTCAGCCCGGCGAGGGAGGCCGCCGCTCCGGCGGAACAGCGCGCCACGCCCGGCCGGCGGCACCGGTCCGCCCGCGCGGTCACCAGCAGCACCGCCACCCCGGACGCTCCGGCGACACTCGCGATGGCCACCGCCGGCACCGGGCCGGGCGGCAGCAGCATCCAGACCGCGAAGACCAGGCCGAGGCCGAGGCCGAGGACATCGACGGCCCGGCGGAGCCGCTCGGCGGCGGTGCGCCGAAGGCGGCCGGGGAGCCGGAGCAGCGCAACGGCGTACAGCGGGGCGGTGACGGCGAGGCCGACCAGCGCGACCGGCGTCCGGTGCGGCGGGTCGGTCAGCGGCAGCACGGCGACGGTGAGCCCGGCGGCCAGCACGGCCGCGTCGAGGATCGCGGCGCACTGGCGGAACAGCACGCCCTGGCGGGTCCACCGGTCGGTCCGCCGTGATCCACCGCCACGGGTCGGCGGCGGCGTGGCCCGCGGCTGCACGGCGGGTGCCGACTCGACGGGCAGGAGCCGGTCCGGCTCGGCGCGGGCGGGCGGGGCGCCGGCCAGCCAGGCGAGCCGGACGCAGGCCAGGGTGCAGCCGGCGGCGACGGCGAGCGCCGCCGCGGCGAGGGCCGGGACGAGGCCGGCGGCCCCGGCCAGGACGAGTAGCGTGCCGGCGACCGGCACGACGAGGTCGGGCAGCGGTGGTCGGCGGCGTCGACCAGCGACGGGGTGGGTGACGGGCACGACGATCGCCTTCGTGAGGGGGCACGGGGCGTGCTGTTGCGCCAGTAGCGTGCGGAGCCAGCGGCTGGGCGGGTTACGGCATGCGGACGACCGGGCGGGGAGCCGGGACAGCCATGGCTATGAACGATTCCGGACGCGGCTGGTGACGTGAAACCTTGCGTGGCGTCGATCACACCTGTGCCGCCGGTCGCCACCGCCGCGCCCGCCGCGGACGGAACGGGCCCGGGGTGGGATCATCGAGGGGTGAGCCGCGCCAACACCATCCGTTTCCGTCACAACCAGGCCATCCTGGTCGCCGCGATCGTCGCGTTCGTCGGCGCGCTGCCACTGGCCACCGCCAGCTGGTGGCTGCTCTGGGTGCTGTTGATCCCGCTCTCGGTCATCGTCTGGTCGTGGCGGGCCGGCACCGACGCCGACCCCCGCGGGCTGCGGCTGCGGGCGCTCGCCGGGCAGCGCCGGATTCCCTGGGATCAAGTCGCCGCGCTGGCCGGCGACGCACGCGGCCGGGGGGTCGCCCGGCTCGACGACGGCGAGCTGCTCGTGCTCCCCGCGGTGCGTGCCGCCGACCTGCCCCGGCTGGTCTCCGTCACCGGGCACGACCTGTCCACCGGCACCGACTGAGCCGATCCGCAGGAGGCCAGGCATGGCCGATCAGTAGCCGTCCACCACCCGGTTCGCCAGGGGCGCTCCGGCCGCGAACCGCCGCAGCTGCTCCCCCACCAGCCGGTACGCCCGCGGCAGCAGGCCGCGTACCGAGCCGCCGATGTGCGGGGTGAGCAACACGTTCGGCAGCTCCCAGAGCGGGTGCTCGGCGGGCAGCGGCTCGGGATCGGTGACGTCCAGGGCGGCCCGCAGCCGGCCGGAGGCCAGCTCGGCGACCAGCGCCGAGGTCCGGGCCACCGGGCCGCGGGCGGCGTTGACCAGCAGCGCGCCGTCCGGCATCGCGGCGAGAAACTTCTCGTCGACCAGGCCCCGGGTCCGCTCGGTCAGCGGCACCAGCAGGACCACCACGTCCGCCTCGGGCAACAGGGCGGGCAGCTCGTCCACCCCGTGGACCCCCTCGGCGGGACGCGGGGTGCGGGCGACCAGGGTAAAGGTCACCTCGAACGGGGCCAGCCGGGCCTGGAGCGCCGAGCCGATCGACCCCGCCCCGACGATCAGCACCCGCTTGCCGGCCAGCTCGTCGGTCGGGGCCACCTCGTCGTACGCCCACTCGCGGCGGGCCTGGGCCCGGGCCAGCGGACCGAAACCGCGCAGCGCGGACAGGATCGCGCCGACCACCCATTCGGCGGTGCCCGAGTCGTGCACTCCCCGGGCGTCGCAGAGCGTCACCCCGTCGGGGACCTGCCCCGCCCAGGCGTCCGCCCCGGCGGTCAGCAGCTGCACCACGGCCAGATCGGGCAGCTCGGCCAGCAGCGCGCCGGCGTCCCGGCCGGAGAGGAACGGCGGCACCCAGAACCGCATGCCGGCCGGGGACGACGGGAGCCGGGTCGGGTCCTCCAGCAACTCCACGGTGATGCCCGAGGGCAGCTCGCCGAGGAGAGCGTGGCCGGCGCGGTGCGGAATCCATACCTTCACGACCGCCGACGATAGCCGTCACGCCCGGCCGGCCGGCCGCCGCCCGGCTACCCTGGGGCGGGTGAACGCCCGTCCCCCGTACCCCCGCACCGGCCGTGTCCGGATGGCGCTGGCGGCGCCCTGCGCGGCGCTGCTGCTGAGCACCGCCGGCTGCGCGTTCGGCGAGCCGGAACCCGACCCGGCCGGCGCGCCGCCGAACCTGCCGACGCCCTCGGCGACGGCCAGCCCCGGCGGCGCCGGGCAGCAGGTGGTCGCCACGGTGCTGGCCAAGGGGCTGGCGGTGCCCTGGGCAATCGCCTTCCTGCCCGACGGCGGCGCGCTGGTGACGGAACGGGACAGCGGCCGGATCCTCCAGGTCGGGCCGGCGTCCGGGCCCGAGGGGATGAAGGTCACCGTGGTGCAGACCGTGCCGGACGTGGCGGCCGGCGGCGAGGGCGGCCTGCTCGGCATCGCCGTCTCCCCGTCGTACCCCAAGGACCGCACCGTCTTCGTCTACTACACCACCGCCCAGGACAACCGGATCGCGAAGCTGCAACTGGGCGCGGACCCCACCCCGGTCCTGACCGGCATCCCGAAGGCCGGCAACCACAACGGCGGCGGCCTGGGCTTCGGCCCGGACGGCTACCTCTACGCCAGCACGGGCGACGCCCAGAAGTCTTCCAACGCGCAGGACGCGAAGAGCCTCGGCGGCAAGATCCTGCGGATCACCGCGGCCGGCAAGCCCGCGCCGGGCAACCCCACCCCCGGCTCCCCGGTCTGGTCCCTGGGGCACCGCAACGTCCAGGGCTTCGGCTGGACCTCAGACAAGCGGATGTACGCGGTGGAGTTCGGCCAGAACACCTGGGACGAGATCAACCAGATCAACAAGGGCGGCAACTACGGCTGGCCGCAGGCCGAGGGGCGCGCCGACGACCAGCGCTACGTCGACCCGATCGTGCAGTGGCCCACCGCCGACGCCTCCTGCTCCGGGCTGGCCGTGGTGGGTCGCCTGCTGGTCACCGCCTGCCTGCGCGGGCAGCGCCTCTGGCTGGTCGAGCTGGCCGCGAACGGCACCGTGCTCGGCCAGCCCCACGAGCTGCTGACCGACAAGTACGGCCGGCTCCGGGCCGCCGCGGTCGCCCCGGACGGCTCGGTCTGGGTGAGCACGTCCAACCGGGACGGGCGGGGCAAGCCGGCCGCAGAGGACGACCGAATACTGCGGCTGGTCTTCGCCGACGGCGGGGCCGGACGCAGCTGAGGCACCGCCGGCGGGTCGGCCGGAGAGTTGAACAGGCCCGGGCCCCCTCGGGTTTCCCAAGATCCCTCATTGGGCAGGTCAGGATTATGGACGGTCAGGAGAACGAGCAACGCAGCACCGGGGACGAGGCAGTCCCGGAGAACGACCGCGCCCGCCGCTGGGCGTTCCGCAGGCCGCGGCCCGAGTGGTGGCTCGCCGGGCTGCGCCGGCTCGGCATCGTGCTCGCCGTGCTCGGGGTCACCCTGGCCGGGGTCGTCGCCGGCACGTACGCCGGTGGGCACCAGGGCACCGACATCGGGCCGTTCCGCGCGGAACTCAGCCTGAGCCCGTCGCTGGGCGGGGGCACCACCATCGACGTGCCGCCACTGGGCTCCCTGCAGCTGGACAGCCACAGCGGGCCGGCCTACCTGACGGTGAAGCTGGGCTCGCTGGACCAGGGCCGCACCGAGAAGTTGATCGACGACCCGGCGAGCATCAGCCGGGCCAGCCAGTCCGCCGTCGAGGACGTCCGCGCCGGCGTGATGCGTCTCGGGCTCAAGACGCTCGCCTCGGCGGTGCTGGCCACCCTGCTGCTGGCCGGGCTGGCCTTCCGGAACGTACGCCGGACGGCATGGGCCGGTGGTCTGGCGCTGATGATCACCGCGGGCAGCCTCGGGCTGGCCGCCGCCACCGTCCGCCCGCAGTCGATCGATGAGCCCCGCTACGAGGGGCTGCTGGTCAACGCGCCGGCGATCGTCGGCGACGCGCGACGGATCGCCAACGACTACACCAAGTACGCCGACCAGCTCCAGCGGATGGTCGGGAACATGAGCAAGCTCTACACCACCGTCTCGGCGCTGCCGGTGTACGAGCCGGCCCCCGGCACCACCCGGGTGCTGCACGTCTCCGACATGCACCTCAACCCGACCGGCTGGTCGCTGATCCGGACCATCGTCGACCAGTTCGGCATCGACGTGGTGATCGACACCGGCGACATCACCGACTGGGGCAGCGAGCCGGAGGCGTCGTACGTCGGCTCGATCGGCCTGCTCAAGAAGCCGTACGTCTACATCCGCGGCAACCACGACTCGCCGCGGACGGCCGCGGCGGTGGCCGACCAGCCGAACGCGATCGTGCTGGACAACTCGACGACCACGGTGTCCGGGCTGACCATCGCCGGCATCGGCGACCCGCGGTTCACCCCCGACAAGGAGACGTCGCCAGCCGGCAGCGGGCTCACCACCCAGGTCGCCGACCAGATCATCGGCTCCGGGGAGAAGCTCGCCACCACCGTGCAGAACTCGCCGACCAAGGTGAACATCGCACTGGTGCACGACCCGGCCTCGGCCGGGCCGCTCTCCGGCACCTGCCCGCTGGTGCTGGCCGGGCACATGCACGAACGGCAGGTGTTCAAGCTGCCGCAGGCACCGGACAAGGATCCGACCACGCTCATGGTGGAGGGCTCCACCGGCGGTGCCGGGCTGCGTGGCCTGGAGGGTGAGAAGCCCACCCCGCTGACGATGACGGTGCTCTACTTCGACCAGCAGAAGATGCTCCAGGCGTACGACGAGATCACCGTGGGCGGCACCGGCCAGTCGCAGGTCAACCTGGAACGGCACGTGATCAGGGAGCCGGAGAAGGGTGCCCCGGTGCCGGTCACCCCGACGCCCACCCGGGGCGGGCCGGAATCGCCCGCCCCGACCGCCACCGCCACCCGCTGACCCGCGCCACCGCCATCCGCTGCCACGCGCCGGGCGGCTCCCCGCAGGCGCGAGGAACCAC
Source organism: Micromonospora sp. SL1-18 (assembly GCF_047921505.1). Lineage (NCBI taxonomy): Bacteria > Bacillati > Actinomycetota > Actinomycetes > Micromonosporales > Micromonosporaceae > Micromonospora > Micromonospora sp. SL1-18. Next base: position 133,816 of record NZ_JBLROA010000007.1, read on the forward strand.
CCGGCGGGTGGCGGAGCGCCTCAGCGCAGCGAGAGCGCGGCCAGGGCGGCGTTGACGATGCTGCCGGGCAGCAGGTCGTGCAGCTCGTACAGCTCCTGGACGCTGCCGGACTGGCCGAACTCGTCCACCCCCAGCGGCACCGCCGGGGCGCCGAGGGCCGAGCCGAGCCAGGCCATCGCGTGCGAGGCGGCGTCGTGCACGGTCACCACCGGTGCCCGGTCGGCGAAGGCGGACCGCAGCGCGCCGGGCACGCTCGGCACGGTCGCCGTGCGTACGCCCTGGCGCAGGGTCCGCTGCCAGGCCCGGTAGAGCCGGTCCAGGCTCGTCACGTCGACCACGTGCGCGGCGATGCCCTCCTCCGCCAGCTCGGCGGCGGCGGCGAGGACCTCGGGCAGCACCGCGCCGGAGGCGGCGAGCTGCACGACCGGGGCGTCCGCCAGGTGCGGGTACGCCTCGTGCGCGTCCACCAGCCGGTACGCCCCGGCGACCACCTGCCGGCGCAGCACCGCGTCGCCGATCCGAGCCCGGGCCGCCTCGAACGGCGCCTGGTCGATCGGGCGGGTGCTGAGCCGGAAGTAGTACGCCCCGTCCTCGGCCGGCGCGGCGGTGGCGGCGGGCGCGGATCCCCCGGCGATCTGGCCGAGCGCGTCGCAGAGCAGCCAGTCGAGGCTGCCGGCGTACGCGGGCTCGAGGAAGGTGACGCCGGGCAGCTCCAGGCCGACCGAGGCGGTGATGGTGGACTGGTGGGCGCCGCCCTCCGGGGCGAGGGTGATGCCGGACGGGGTGCCGGCGACCACGAACCGGGAGCCGGAGTAGGTGCCGTAGAGGAAGGCGTCCAGGCCGCGCAGCACGAACGGGTCGTAGACCGTGCCGACCGGCAGCAGCGGCTGCCCGGACAGGTCCCACGACAGGCCGAGCTGGCCGAGCAGCAGGAACAGGTTCATCTCGGAGATGCCCAGCTCGATGTGCTGGCCCGCGGGGCTCTCCGTCCAGCGCAGCATCCGGTCCTCGGTCCAGGAACGCTGCGCGGTGGGGGCGAACACGCCGGTCTTGTTGATGAACCCGGCCAGGTTGGTCGAGGTGGCCACGTCCGGCGCGGTGGTGACCAGGTAGGGCGCCACCTGCGGTTCCCGGGCCAGGTCGACCAGCACCCGGCCGAAGACCTCCTGGGTGGAGACGGGCTTGTTCACTCGTACCTTGGTGGTTTCCGGGACGGTGACCCCCAGCGCCCGCTCGCGCGGCGCGCGGGACAGCGCCTCCCGGCGCTCGCCGGCCTGGATGCCGGCCGGGGACGCCGGGTCGATGCGGTCCCACTCGGTCTCGGCCGTCAGGCCGTGCGCGGCACGCAGCGCGTCGACCTGCTCGGTGGTGAGCAGCGCGGAGTGGTTGCGCGGGTTGCCGGCGATCGGCAGCCCCCACCCCTTGACGGTGTACGCGAAGACCACGCTGGGCCGGTCGGTGACCGCGTCGCACTGGGCGTACGCGTCGAGCATGGCCGTCAGGTCGTGGCCGCCGAGGTCGGTGACGAGCGGGCCCAACTCGTCGTCGGGGATGTCGGCGACGAAGGCGGACACCTCGGCCGGCGCGCCGTCGAGGAACTGCTTACGCAGGGCCGGGCCGGCCAGCCCGAACAGCGACTGGTACTGCTCGTTCGGCATCCGGTCGATCCAGTCCCGCAGCGCCTCGCCACCCGGCCGGGCGTACGCCTCGGCGAGCTTGCGGCCGTACTTGACCTCGACGACGTGCCAGCCGGCGGCCTCGAACTGGCCGCGCCACTGGTTGATCCGGATGCCCGGGACGACCCGGTCCAGCGACTGGCGGTTGAAGTCGACCAACCACATCACGTTGCCCAGGCCGGCGGTGGCCGGGTCGGCGACGGCCTCCCAGATGTTGCCCTCGTCCAGCTCGGCGTCGCCGATGATGGCGATGAAGCGGGAGCGCGGACGCTCGCCGAAGTGCGCGTCGACGTAGCGCCGGGTGACCGCGGCGAACAGCGGCGCGGCGGCGCCCAGGCCGACCGAGCCGGTGGAGAAGTCCACCTCGTCCGGGTCCTTGGTCCGCGACGGGTACGACTGCAGCCCGCCGCGCGCCCGCAGCTTCGGCAGGTACGACCGGTCCAGGTTGCCGAGCAGGTACTGGATGGCGTGGAAGACCGGGGAGGCGTGCGGCTTGACCGCGACCCGGTCCTCGCCCCGCAGGTGGGCGAACCAGAGCGCGGTCATCGCGGTGACCAGGGAGGCGCTGGACGCCTGGTGGCCGCCGACCTTCACCCCGTCGCCGGTGTTCCGGTCGTGGTTGGCCGCGTCCACGATGCGGGTGGCGAGCCAGAGCACCCGCCGCTGGATCTCGTCAAGGACGTCGAGGTCGTGCTGGTTCACGGTGACTCCATCCGGGCGTCGCCGTTGACGCCCACGCGAGAGGATGCGCGGATCGCGCGCGTACTCGTAAGGATGCTCGAAGGCCGCCGCCGGGTCACGACGGCGGCCTTTGGTTGGGGTGTTGAGAGGGGCTCCTGCTGTGCGGCAGGCGTTAACAGGGGCCCTTCCTTGCATCTCAGCCCTGGACGCCGAGGCGCTCCAGGATCAGCTCGCGGACGGTCTTGGCGTCCGCCTGGCCGCGGGTGGTCTTCATGACCGCGCCCACCAGGGCACCGGCCGCGGCGACCTTGCCGCCGCGGATCTTGTCGGCGACGTCCGGGTTGGCGGCGATCGCCTCGTCCACGGCGGCGGTGAGCGCGCCGGTGTCGGAGACGACCTCCAGGTTCCGGTTGGTCATGATCTCGGTCGGCGAGCCCTCGCCGGCCACCACGCCCTCCAGGACGGTACGGGCCAACTTGTCGTTGAGCTTGCCCGCGTCGACCAGGCTCTGCAGCTCGGCGACCTGCGCCGGGGTGGCCCCGACGTCGGCCAGCTCCACGCCGGTCTCGTTGGCTCGCCGGGACAGCTCGCCCAGCCACCACTTGCGGGCCGCGGCCGGGGTGGCCCCGGCGGCCACGGTGGCCTCGATCAGCTCGACCGCGCCGGCGTTGACCACCGACTGCATGTCGAGGTCGGACAGGCCCCACTCCTGCTGGAACCGCTTGCGCCGCAGTCGCGGCAGCTCCGGCAGGGCGGCCTTCAGCTCAACCACCCAGGCCGGGTCCGGCGCGAGCGGGACCAGGTCCGGCTCCGGGAAATACCGGTAGTCGGTGGCGGTCTCCTTGGACCGGCCGGGCGTAGTGTCCCCGGTGTCCTCGTGGAAGTGCCGGGTCTCCTGGGTGATCTTGCCGCCGGCGTCGAGCACCGCGGCCTGGCGCAGCATCTCCGAGCGGACCGCCCGCTCCACCGAGCGCAGGGAGTTGACGTTCTTGGTCTCGGTGCGGGTGCCCCACTCCTCGCCCGGCAGGTTCAGCGAGGTGTTGACGTCGCAGCGCAGCGAGCCCTCCTCCATCCGGACGTCGGAGACGCCCAGCGAGCGGATCACGTCACGCAGCTCGGTCACGTACGCCCGAGCCACCTCCGGCGCGAGCGCGCCGGTGCCGGGGATCGGCTTGGTGACGATCTCGACCAGGGGGATGCCCGCCCGGTTGTAGTCGACCAGCGACTCGGTCGCGCCGTGGATCCGGCCGGTGGCGCCGCCGACGTGCAGCGTCTTGCCGGTGTCCTCCTCCAGGTGCACCCGCTCGATGCCGATCCGCACCGTCTCGCCGTTGATCTCGACGTCCAGGTAGCCGTCGACGCAGAGCGGCTCGTCGTACTGGCTGATCTGGAAGTTCTTCGGCATGTCCGGGTAGAAGTAGTTCTTCCGGGCGAACCGGCACCACTCGGCAATCGAGCAGTTCAACGCCAGCCCGATCCGGATGGTCGCCTCGATGGCGGCCTTGTTTGCCACCGGCAGCGAGCCGGGCAGGCCCAGGCAGACCGGGCAGACCCGGGTGTTCGGCTCGCCACCGAAGTCTGTCGGGCAGCCGCAGAACATCTTGGTGTTCGTGCCCAGCTCGACGTGGGTCTCCAGGCCGATCACCGGTTCGAAGCGCGCGACGACCTCGTCGTACGCGGGCAGTGTCGTCGTCATCTGAGCTCCAGGCGCGATCCGGACGGAACCGTTCCAGCCTAGTCGGGCCGGCGGCGGTCACCTCGCCCGGGTTTCCACCCAGGCCGGTGCGTGTCCTCGATTCCGCCCTGGACGCCCGGGGAGCGACTCCCGGGCGGGCCCGAGGTCAGCGCTCCTCGACCACCCCGAGGTACATCACCTGCGGGTCGACCGGGCTGAAGGCGAGGCCGGTGATGCCGTCGTGGGAGGTGGCGCTCGGCCGCCCTGCTGGCCGCGCTCGGTGCCCGTACCCGCTTCCAGGCCGGGCTACAGGCCGGGCGCCAAGGCCTGGCCTGAACCCGCACCGCCCATCTTCACGACCCGCCTCGTCGGGCGTCACCCACCCGCCGTGAAGCGCTGGCGGCGAACGTGGACCGCGAGGAGGACCATCCCACCGATGGCGATCGCGGCGACGCCCAGCAGCAGCATGGTGGCCAGGTTCGATCCGGTGACCGGAAGCCCGGCCCCGGCCGTGGCCGACGGCGTCGCCGTGCTCGGCGTGCCCGGTGCCGGCGAGGTCGACGTCGGCGTCGCCGTCGGTGAGGTCGGCGTCGGCGTGACGGGGGCCGCGCCGATGACGACGGTCACCTCGGCCGTGGCGCTCGACGCCGTGCCGGTTGCCTTGACCGTGAAGGTGAAGCTGCCCTCGGCCTCGGGAGTACCATTGAGCACGCCGTCCGTGCCAAGGTCAAGCCCATCAGGCAGGTCGCCGGCGGCCACGCTGAACGTGATGTTGGAGTCACCGGTAGCGGTGAACGGGAACAAGTACGCCTCACCGACCGTGCCCTTGGGCGGCTCCCCGGAGGTGATGGTGGTGGCCGGATCGGCGATGACGATGGTGACGTCCTGGTCGGCGTAGAAGCCGTTCTTGTCCAGCATCCGAATCCCGAAGGTGTAGCTGCCCGGATCGGTCGGCGTACCCGACAACGTCCCCGTTGCCAACGACAACGCCATCCCCACCGGCAACGAACCCGACCGCAGCGCAGCGCTGTGCGGCTCGGTGCCCCCCTTCGCCTTGAACGTGTGCGTCGGGTACTGCTGGCCGGTGTACCAGGGCGAGGTGGGGGTCCCCGAGGTGATGGTGATCTTGGGTGCCACCACCTCGATGGTCACGTCCTGGTCGGCGAAGAAACCGTTCTTGTCGAGCACCCGGACGCCGAACGTGTAGCTGCCCGGATCGGTCGGCGTACCCGACAACGTCCCCGTTGCCAACGACAACGCCATCCCCACCGGCAACGAACCCGACCGCAGCGCAACGCTGTGCGGAGCGGTGCCACCCGACGCCGTGAAGGTGTGCGTCGGGTACGGCTCGTAGGCGGTGACCGGGGAAGCGGGCTTGCCCGAGGTGATGGTGATCGTCGGTGCCACCACCTTGACGGTCACGTTCTGATCGGCGAAGTCGCCGTTCGCGTCCGTCATTCGGATGCCGAACGTGTACTCACCCGGGTCGGTCGGCGTACCCGACAACGTCCCCGTTGCCAACGACAACGCCATCCCCACCGGCAACGCACCCGACAGCAGCGACACGGCGTACGGCGCGGTACCGCCGGACGCCGTGAACGTGTGCGTCGGGTACGCCTCGTACGCGGTCACCGGGGAAGCCGGCGGACCGGAGGTGACGGTGATGGTCGCCGCAGCCGCCGGCTGCGCCGTGCCGAAAAGCAGCACCATGAGCACCGAGAAAAACATTATCGGCCGCAGCTTCTTCATCGCCCGTCCAGGAATTGGTCGACAACGCCACTATTGATCACCAGCGGAAACAGACGCTATCCAATCAGGACCAGTGGCGAGGCGTAATTGACCGAACGGTGAGCGCGTGTCGCCGATTCGCATCGCGGCTCGACTCCGAAAGGTAAGGCCGGCGTCGACGGAAGACTCCCGTCGACGCCGGCCGGCAGTGCGTGTGCCTCAGAGCGCGGGCGGGGTGAACGTGCCGACCGCGGACTCCAGGGCGGCGGCGACCCGGTACATCCGGTCGTCGGCCATCGTCGGAGCCATGATCTGGAGACCGACCGGAAGCCCCTCGGAAACGCCACACGGGACCGAGATGGCCGGCCCGCCGTACAGGTTCGCCGGGATGGTGAACAGGTCGGCCAGGTACATCTGGTACGGGTCGGAGGTGCGCGCCCCGATCGGGAACGCCACGAACGGCGTGGTCGGCGAAATCAGCGCGTCCACCTGCTCGAACGCCGACGTGAAGTCCCGGGTGATCAGGGTGCGGACCTTCTGCGCCTGCCCGTAGTAGGCGTCGTAGTAGCCGGAGGAGAGCGCGTACGTGCCGATCATGATGCGCCGCTTGACCTCGGGGCCGAAACCGGCCTCGCGGGTCAACGACATGACCTCCTCCAGCGACCGGTTGCCGTCGTCGCCGACCCGCAGGCCGAACCGGACACCGTCGAACCGGGCCAGGTTGGAGGAGCACTCGCTCGGCGCGATCAGGTAGTAGGCCGGCAGCGCGTACTTGAAGTGCGGGCAGGAGATCTCGACGATCTCGGCGCCCAGCTTGGCCAGCCTCTCGACCGAGTCCCGGAACGCGGCCATCACGCCCGGTTCGGCGCCCTCGCCGGTGAACTCGGTGACCACGCCGAGCTTGACGCCGGCCAGGTCGCCGGTGGCGCCGAGCCGCGCGGCGCCGACCATGTCCGGCACCGCGGCCGGGATCGAGGTGGAGTCGCGCGGGTCGTGGCCGCCGATCACCTGGTGCAGCAGCGCGGCGTCGAGCACGGTACGGGCGCACGGGCCGGGGGTGTCCAGCGACGAGGAGAACGCGACCAGCCCGTACCGGGAGGTGCCGCCGTACGTGGGCTTCGCGCCGACCGTGCCGGTGACCGCGCCCGGCTGACGGATCGAGCCACCGGTGTCCGAGCCGATCGACAGCGGTGCCTCGTACGCGGCCAGGGCCGCGGCGCTGCCGCCGCCGGAGCCGCCCGGAATGCGGTCGAGGTCCCAGGGGTTACGGGTCGGGCCGTACGCGGAGTATTCCGTGGAGGAGCCCATGGCGAACTCGTCCATGTTGGTCTTGCCGAGCATCACCGTGCCCGCGTCGCGCAGCCGCCGCACGATCGTCGCGTCGTACGGCGGGCGCCAGCCCTCCAGGATCTTCGACCCGACGGTGGTCGGCACACCCTTGGTGGTGAGCACGTCCTTCACGGCGACCGGCACACCCGCGAGGGGGCCCAGTTCCTCACCGGCGGCCCGGCGCTCGTCGACCGTACGGGCGGCGGCCAGCGCGCCCTCGGTGCCGACGTGCAGGAAGGCGTGCACGCGGTCGTCGACGGCGGCGATCCGGTCCAGGTGGGCCCGGGTCACCTCGACCGCGGAGGTCTCCCCGCTCGCCACGAGCCCCGCGATCTCGCTCGCCGTCAGTCTGGTCAGGTCGCTCATGCCGACACTCCGCTTCGCTCCGTGCCGCCATGAGGCACCACCGCGCTGAGCCTGATGATTCGCTCGCTCCGCTCGCTCATGACGCCACATCCTCGTCCAGGATCCGCGGGACGCGGAACCGCTGCTCCTCGGCGTCGGGCGCACCCGACAGCGCCTCCTGCGGGGTCAGGCACGGCGTCACCACGTCCTCGCGGAGGACGTTGGTCAGCGGAACCGAGTGGGAGGTCGGCGGGATGTCCGCCGCGGCGACCTCGCCGACCTGGGCGACCGACTGGAGGATCACGTCGAGCTGGCCGGCGAAGGTGTCCAGCTCCTCCTCGGTGACGGCGAGCCGCGACAGTCGCGCGAGATGCGCGACCTCCTCGCGGGAGATGGCGGCCATGACGACCCCTTCCTGGCTGAGTGCTACGTGCCGACCTGCCCGCGTGCCGCGCAGGTGGTGACGTGCCCGAGTCTATGTGTCGGGCCCTCCGGCGGTGCCTTCGGCTCCCCGGCCATCACCTTCGGCATCGGCGGTCACCACGGGGCGGATCGGCCGGTACCGGGCCAGCCAGGTGACGAGCTCCCCGGCCGGCATCGGCCGGGCGTGGAACCAGCCCTGGGCCACCTCGCAGCCGGCGGCGTGGAGCAGCCGCCAGGTCCGCTCGTCCTCCACGCCCTCGGCCACCACCCGCAGCCCGAGCGCTCCGGCCAGCTCGATCATCGACCGGACGATCGCCGCGTCGTCCGGGTCCTCAGCCATGCCGAGGACGAACGACCGGTCCACCTTGACCTCGGACAGCGGCAGCCGGCGCAGGTGCTGCAACGAGGAGTAGCCGGTGCCGAAGTCGTCCAGCGCGATGCCGACGCCGATCCGGTGCAGTTGGGAGATGCTGGCCAGCACCCGCCGCGGATCGGCCATCAGGGCACCCTCGGTGATCTCCACCTGGAGCCGGTCCGGGCGTACGCCGTAGCCGAAGAGTCGGTCGGCGATCTGGTCGGCGATCTCGCCGGTGTGCAGGTCCCGGACGCTGACGTTGAGCGCGGCCCGCAGCGTGATACCGGCCGCCGACCACTTGGCGAGCTGCTCCACCACGTCGTCCACCACCCGCCGGGTGAGCAGCCGCATCACCGCGCTCTGCTCGGCGACCTGGATCAGCTCCCCCGGGTCGACCATGCCCCGGCGCGGATGCCGCCAGCGCAGCAGCGCCTCGACCCCGACCACCTCACCGGTGGCGATCTCGATCTGCGGCTGGTAGTACATCGTGATCTCGCCCGGGTCCCCGGCCGGGTCGTCCGTACCGCCGGCCGCCCGGACCCCGGCCTCGCCGCGAGGCACCGTGGCCGCCCGATGCGTCGCCCCGGCCTCGGGGTGGCCGCCGTCGAAGGTCGCCGGCAGCCGGTTCCCGTGGCCGGCGCCGCCCGACGGACCGTCGGCCCCGGCGCGGGCGGCCCGGCGGCGGATCGGATCGGCATTGGTGACGATCCGGTTGATCAGCTCGTCGTCGTCTGGCAACTCGACGCGTTCGCGCCGCCGCAGCCGCCAGCGCCCCGACCCGCCGCCCGACTGGGCGTCGCCGCGGCCACCGTTGCGGGGTACGCCGTCGCCCGGGCTGTTGCGGCTGGACCCGGTCAGGCCGGGCGCGGGAGCGAGGGTGGCGCCGTCGCCCCCGCGCACGCCGGGCGGCTCCTCGCCGTCGACGACGGATGTCGTCTCCAGTACGCGGCGCAGGTCGGCGAGGAGGCTGAGCCGTTCCGCCGAGTTGTGGTCGGACTCGGCCGCGTACACGGCGACGGTGTCGTTGCGGTGCTTGGCGTCGTACATGGCCACGTCGGCGTGGCGCATCAGGGTGGCGAAGTCCTCGCCGTGCTCCGGGAAGATCGCGATGCCGATCGAGCCGCCCACGTCCAGCGGCAGCCCGTCCAGCGGGACCGGTTCGGCCAGCGCGGCGACCACCCGGTCGGCCAGCTCGCGCGCCTGGTCGGTGCCGGTGAGCCGGGGTACGACGATGGCGAACTCGTCGCCGCCGAGGCGGGCCACCAGGTCGCCCTGGCCCACCACGCCGGTCAGCCGGGCGCTCACCTCGACCAGGAGCCGGTCCCCGACGGCGTGCCCAAGGGCGTCGTTGACGTGCTTGAACCGGTCCAGGTCGAGCAGCAGCAGGGCCAGGTGGGCGTCGGGCTCGCCCCGGGCGGCCCACTCGGCGTGCAGGTGCACCTGCTCGGCCACCTCGGCCAGCAGCGCCTTGCGGTTGGGCAGCCCGGTGAGCGGGTCGAGCGCGGCCAACTGCTCCTGCTCGGTGGAGAGCCGGGCCATCCGGTAGACGGCGAACAGCGGCACCAGCACCAGTGGGATCAGTGCGGCGCTGGCGCGAGCGGCGGCGACCAGCACCGGGGCGAGCAGCAGCAGCGAGCCGGTGGAGAGCAGTTCGTATCCCAGGCCGAGCCGGACCCGGGGCCACCAGCGGGCACCGAAGCGCAGCCGGATCGCGAAGGTGACCAGGCCGTAGTTGACCACGAACCACGCCGTGGCAGCGCCGCCCACCACCGCGACTTCCGCCCAGTGCAGCTGCCCGCCATGGAAGAGGTCGCCGGCACCGAGCCGGGTGACCAGGTACGCGGTGCCGAGCGCGCAGGCGTACTGGGCGGCGTTGAAGCCGGTCCGCCACAGGGCGTACCCGAGGCGCCAGCCGGAGACGGCCACCGCCACGGCCTGCACGGCGACAGCCGGGCCGAGCCCCCAGCCGAGCAGGATGGCGAAGGTGAAGCAGGTCGACGGGAAGACCGCCGAGGTCCGCCGCCGGCCGGGCGGGAGGAATGGTCGGGCGTCACAGGCGACGGCGAGCGCCGCCATGGCCCAGAACGCGGCCGGCAGGTCGGACAGCCGGTCGGGCAGCCCGGCCAGCGGGCCGGCCGAGATGAGCACGGCCAGGACGCCGACCGCGACGACGTAACCGAAGAACGGCGCACCCCGCCCGGGCGGAACGGAGTTTCGCGGGTCGCCGGTCTCCATCGCACCTCCCGGGGACGGCCCTGGCGTGCGCCGTCCACACGCCGTACGCCAATGAAACGCCCTCGGGCCTGGATTCCCGCCACGACAGTCACGAACCGGTCGACTCGTGACTAAGTTGGTATACGCGATCAGGCCACGTGAAGGTACGCGTTGAGCAGGTACTCAGCCCTCGTGGGCCACTTCCCGGGCCGCCTCCGGGCCGGATTCCAGCAGCACCCGGAAGCCCGCCTCGTCGAGGACCGGCAGTTTCAGGCTGGCCGCCTTGTCGGCCTTGGAGCCGGGATTGTCCCCGACCACCACGAAGCTGGTCTTCTTGGAGACCGAACCGGTGACCTTGCCGCCCCGGCTCTGGATCGCCTCGGACGCCTGGTCGCGGCTGAACCCGGCCAGGGTGCCGGTCACCACCACGGTCAGCCCTTCGAGGGGGCGCGGCCCCTCCTCGCCGGCCTCCTCGGCCATCCGCACGCCGGCCTCGGCCCACTTGCGCACCACCTCGCGGTGCCAGTCGACGGCGAACCACTCCTTGATGCTGGCGGCGATGGTCGGGCCGACGCCGTCCACCGAGGACAGCTCCTCCTCGCTGGCCGCCTCGATCGCCTCGATCGAGCGGAAGTGCCGGACGAGGGCCTGCGCCGCGGTCGGGCCGACGTGCCGGATGGAGAGCGCGACCAGCACCCGCCACAGGTCGCGCTCCTTGGCCACGGCGAGGTTGTCCAGCAGCTTGGTGGCATTGCTGCCCAGGCTGCCGTCCTTGTTGACGAAGAACGGCGAGTGGGCGAGCTGCTCGGCGTCGAGGTGGAAGAGATCACCCTCGTTGGTGATGATCTGGCCGTCCAGCAACGCGGCGGCGCTTTTCTCTCCGAGCGCCTCGATGTCGAGCACCTTGCGGTTGGCCAGGTAGAAGACCCGCTCGCGGATCTGGCCCGGGCAGTTACGCGCGTTGGGGCAGCGGATGTCGACGTCGGCCTCCTTGGCCGGCGCGAGCGGGGTGCCGCAGGCCGGGCATGTGGTGGGCATGACGAACGGGCGGGCGTCGGCGGGGCGCAGGTCGACCACCGGGCCAAGCACCTCGGGAATGACGTCGCCGGCCTTGCGCAGCACCACCGTGTCGCCGATCAGCACCCCCTTGCGCTCGACCTCCCGGGCGTTGTGCAGGGTGGCGTACGCGACGGTGGAGCCGGCCACCTTGACCGGCTGGAGCAGGGCACGTGGCGTCACCCGACCAGTCCGCCCGACTTCGACGTCGATGTCGAGCAGCTTGGTGGTCACCTCCTCCGGCGGGTACTTGAAGGCGATCGCCCAGCGCGGCGCGCGGCTGGTCGAGCCGAGCCGGCCCTGGATGGAGACCGGGTCGACCTTGACCACCACTCCGTCGATCTCGTGCTCGACGTCGTGCCGATGCTTGCCGTAGTAGGCGATGTAGTCGGCGACCCCGGCCAGGTCGGGGACCACCCGCCAGCGGTCGCTGGTGGGCAGCCCCCACGCCTTCAGCGCCGCGTACGACTCGGACTGCGCCGTCGGCTGGAAGCCGTCGCGGGCGCCGATGCCATGCACCACCAGGCGCAGCGGCCGGGAGGCGGTGATCCGCGGGTCCTTCTGGCGCAGGCTGCCGGCGGCGGCGTTGCGCGGGTTGGCAAACGGCGCCTTGCCCTGCTCGACCAGGCCGGCGTTGAGGTCGGCGAAGGCGGCGACCGGGAAGTAGATCTCGCCGCGTACCTCCAGGAGCTCCGGTACGTCCGGGAAGTCGTCGGCGGGGGTCAGCCGGGCCGGTACGCCCTTGATGCTGCGGACGTTGGCGGTGACGTCCTCGCCGGTGCGCCCGTCGCCCCGGGTGGCGGCCCGGACCAGCCGGCCCTTCTCGTAGGTCAGGTTGATGGCCAGGCCGTCGACCTTCAGCTCGCAGAGGTAGGGCGCCGGGCCGCCGGCGTCCCGCTCGACCCGCTCTGCCCAGGCGGCCAGCTCCTCGTCGGCGAAGGCATTGTCCAGCGAGAGCATCCGCTCGGCGTGGGTGACCGGGGTGAAGTCGGTGGAGAAGGTGCCGCCGACCCGCTGGGTCGGCGAGTCGGGGGTGCGCAGCGCCGGATATTCCGCCTCGAGCGCCTCCATCTCGCGCAGCTGCTTGTCGAACTCGGCGTCGGAGATGGTCGGCGCGTCGAGCACGTAATAGCGGTACTGGTGCTCGGTGAGCTCCTGGCCCAACGTGGCGTGCCGCTCCAGTGCCTCCAGGGTCGGCTCGGCGCCCGCCGCCGCCTCCTGCGCGGGGCTGACCGCCTGGGGAACCGCTTCCTCGGACACGCTGCCGCCTTCGGACACCTGTCGACCTCCCGTGATCGTGCTACTCCCGCACGGTAGCGGGCGGGGCTGACAACCATCCCCCCACCCGCCCTGACCAGGCGCGCGACACCAGCATGCGCCGGACGGCCGGGCCGCGACCACCCGCCGGGTCACCGGCCGGGGGCGGGCGGGGTCAGTCGTGCGGGGTAGCGAGGATAGCGAGCTGGTCGGCGTGCTCGATGCGGGTGGACCAGGCGGCGGGCCAGGCGGACATGCCGTGGGCGGCGCCGAGGAAGGCGCCGGCGAGGGCGGCGATGGAGTCGGAGTCGCCGGCCGTGGTGGCGCCCCGGGCCAGCGCGCCGACCGGGTCGTCGGCGTGCCGTAGTGCGCAGAGCAGCGCGGTTGCCAGGGCCTCCTCGGCGATCCAGCCCTCCCCGGTGAGCCGGCACGGGTCGCCGCCGTCGTCCGGGCGGGCCAGCGCGGCGTCCAGCCGGTCGAGGATCCGCAGGCACTCGTCCCAGCCCCGGGCGATGAACTCCTCCGGCGTCGCCTCACCCGGGCGCTGCCACAGGTCGCCGAGCCAGTCGGCCCGGTAGACCGTCCGCTGCTCCCGAGCCCGCGCGGCGAGCAGGCCGGGCAGCTCGGTGAGCGCGGAGCCGTCGCACAACAGCCGGACCGCGTACGCGGTCAGCTCGCTGGCCGCCAGCCCGGTCGGGTGGCCGTGGGTCAGGCCGGCCTGGAGCTGGGCGAGCCCGGCGAGCGTGTCGAGGTCGACGTCGAGCAGCCCGACCGGGGTGACCCGCATGTTCGCGCCGCAGCCCTTCGAGCCGGCCACCGTCGCCTGCTGCCAGCGGGTGCCCCGATCTAGCTCGGCGCAGGCCCGCAGGCAGGTCATCCCCGGGGCGCGGTTGTTGTCCGGGCTGACCGCCCAGTCGAGGAACCGCCGCCGCAGCAGCGGCTCCACCACCTCCGGCGTGTACGCGGGCGCGTCGTGCAGCGCCCAGGCGACGGCGAGCGCCATCTGGGTGTCGTCGGTGACCAGCGCCGGGTCGCCGACCAGCTCCCGAGGGCCGGCCGGGCCGTAGCGGCGGACGATCTCGGCGACGGTGAGGAACTCGGTGGGTTTGCCCAGGGCGTCGCCGTAGGCGAGCCCGAAGAGCGAACCGGAGGCGCGACGCGGCGCGGAGTCGATCACGGTGGCGATCATCGTCGTTGCGGCGTGGAAACCCGGCCGTTCAGGGCCGGGAGGAAACGCCGCTCCTCCTCTCGGGTGTAGGCCCATCCGTCAGCCCGTTGCAGCAGCCGGACGTGACGGTGATGGATGCCCTGCAAAAGGGCGTGGCTGGTGCGGATGTTGAACTTCCCGGTGGTTCGCACAGCGACCCGACCAGCGTGCCGGCCCTTCTTCTTACCGGCGGGTACGACAGCGTGCACCAGGTCGCCGGTTTGGAACCCGTACACCGATTTACTCCTTGGCAACCGCAGCCGGGGAAATCCGTGCCGGTCGCAGCGGGTGCGGGCGTAGCAGCCGCGGCCGGTCGCGGCGGCGACCAGCACCTGCCCCGGACAGGACCGCACGCCAGCGAGGACCCCGACGTGGAGGGCGTCGAGGGTGTGGGTTTTCGGCGCGCCCGTCTGGTGCCGGTTCCATTTGGTGCGCCCGCCGGTGCCGACCTCAACCGGCAGGCCGGTGGCGGCCAGCGCCCGCCACAGCGCCCGCCGGGTTGCCGACACGGCCGCAGCATCGGCCAGCGGCAGTTTCGCTTGGCGTCGGATCCGGGCCAGCACAGAGGGCCGGTCCGCGAGGAAGACGTCGACCGACATGGCGTCCTTTGCCTGGTTGCACGGGACGCAGGCCAGGGTCAGGTTCGACACCCGGTCCGAGCCGCCCCGCGAGCGCGGCACGATGTGGTCGATGTTCAGCGGCACCCCGGCCACGCCGCAGTAGGCGCACTTGCGTCCCCACTTGGCCAGCAGATACTCGCGGACCTCGTACCCGTGTAGGGTGCCGTGCTGGTACTCGACCCCGGCGATGTTCGGGTTCTGCAACAGTTGGGTGTCGAACGCGACCCGCTCCACATGCAGGCCGGTTACAGGTGCCCACCGACACAGCCGCTGAACCCAGGACATGGTGTTGTCGACCCGGTGCCGCAGCGACGGCGCCAACCACCCATCCGAGCGGCGGCGGTTCAGGAAGCGGGATGCCCGGTAACGCAGGTTCCGTGACCGGCGGCCACGCCGGAATACGGCGCGAGCGGTCAACTTGTCACGGATCTGCCCACCCCGATGGCGGACCTCGACCGCAAACAGACCGGCCCGAACCGTGTTGTCGGCGCGGAAGACGGCGATACCGGTGAACTTCGAACCCGGGTCAACGCCGAGCTCCACCCCGTCCACCTGCGAGTCGGCGACCTCACGGTCCTTGAGTCGGATCACGAACGGGGTGTGCCGGTGCACCACCGCCCGCCCGGAGCCGAGCAGCTTGCGTGCCCGCGCCGGGGTGCACGGTTGGAGCGGACGGTGGTGTCGGTCGACCACGAACACCACCGGGTGGGTGTGGGCCTCACGGCCCGCTCCGGTTCCCGCCAAGGCGGGTTCCGGGTGACGCCGGCTCACGCCGGTCTCCCCTCGCCCATGTCGCACACCGGCTGCCGTACGGCGTCCGCGTCCCGTTTCGTGGCATCTCGGGGCCGTGTCTGCTGACACGGATTCCAGAGCCCGGAGCTGAGGAAGCACCCCGGAGTGGGTCTTCACACCTGTGTACAACGTAGTCACCTCCCATTCAGAGGTTCCTGAGGCTGGTCAACCACCCTGACGAACCGAGCAAGCTCGGCCCTTCAGGGC